>DASXVI010000301.1:0-7038 GCA_036504315.1 Nitrospirota bacterium | reverse complement strand
AAGCGAACGGCTGATAGAACACATTCCAGTTCCAGATGTTTGGCTGGGACTGCGTAATCTTTACAAGCGAGAACGAGCCGGTCATCATCAGGACGGATATGATGGCGAGCCCCATCGGTATCTCGTAGCTGATGACCTGCGACGCGGAGCGCAGCCCGCCCATCAGCGCGTATTTGCTGTTGGAGGCCCAACCCGCGAGCACTATGCCGTAAGCGCCGAGAGATGACAGCGCAAGGACATACAGTATGCCGATGTTCAGGTCGGTCACATACAGGCTTACCTTGTGCCCGAACAGGGTGACACCCGGCCCAAACGGCACTATCGCATAGGCCGCGATGGCCGGTACGAAAGCGATGAGTGGCGCGAGCTTGAACACCGCGCGGTCGGCCTGGTCGGGGATGATATCTTCCTTGAACATCAGCTTAATGCCGTCCGCAAGCGGCTGGAGAAGGCCTATCGGCCCGGTATGCAGCGGGCCTACCCTGTTCTGCATCCTCGCGAGCACCTTGCGCTCATAGTATGTCAGGTACCCGGTATTGAACAGGGTAAAGGCGATAATCACCGCTATCTGCAGCAGTATCGGGCCCGTCATTACTAACAGCTGATAAAAGTCCACAAATACTCTCCGCTACTTTAAAATCTCGACCGCGACCGGCCAGAACCTCGCCGCCGCACGCCCGGACGGCACAAGCCCTGATACGCCCGCTCCCGCGAAATGGTCCGGAATATGGACAATGCCCTTGGGCACGGATGCGTCAATTTTTGCTTCAAGCGTTATGCTCCCGGTTTCGGACTTGACCGTCACTCGGACAACTTCTCCTGCCCCGGACATCCCGAGCCTTGCGGCGTCCTCCGGGTTGAACGCGGCATATGCGCTGCCCGCCATCTTGTTAAGCCCGAGGGCGCGCCTGGTCATCGTACCCGAGTGGTAAAGGCTCGGCGCGAAGTCCGCGTAGAATCCGCCCGGCGCGGCAGGCAAAATACCGGCGCCCTCGCCTTCGGCAGGGCCGAAGCGGAGTTCGCACGGCATCAGCTTCACCGGCCACTGGATGCCCCTGCGCTTCAGCAGCGCAAAGTTTATCCCGGCATACGGAGGGGTCGAGACGGAAACCCTCTCGCGCACCTCCGACGCCTTCCAGCGCATCGGCCTTCCCATCAGCGTCGCGATGTCGGCAATTATCCGGCCGTCAGGGCGGCTGTCCCCGACAGGCTCTATCACCGCAGTAATCCTCTGGACGCGCCGTTCGGAATTTGTGAAAGTGCCGTCCTTTTCGGCGAACGCCGCAGCCGGAAGCACAACATCCGCAAGCTTCGCGGTCTCGGTCATGAATATATCCTGCACGACGAGGAAATCGAGTTCAGAGAGGGTATTGGCAGTGCCCGCACCGCCGGGGAGCGCGGAAACGACATCCGCGCCGATAACATACATCGCTTTAAGTCCGCCAGATAACATGCCGAACAAGTCGAGTCCAGGCATCTCCGGCACTCTGGCATTCCACAGGTCGGCAATCCGGCCGCGCTCGGAGGCTGAGGTTATCTTGCTGTATCCCGGCAGCATATCCGGGAGGGCGCCCATGTCGCACGCGCCCTGCTCGCCGGCCTTTGCGGCCATCGGATAGATGCCGCCCTTCGCCGCCCCGCCGAGCGTTACCCAAAGCCTGGCGACGGCAAGCGCGTCGGCATACCCGTTTGCGGATGCCGTGACTCCCGCGCCGAAGATTATTGCGGTGCGGCCTTCCGATGCAAGCGTCCTTGCGGCCTCTACTGCATCGGCCTCGGAGACTCCCGCATCCGCGCACAGCGAAGAGAGAGGCTTTGCCTTCGCCCATGCGGATAGTTTGGAGAAAAATCCCGGCTCGGCCGACTCGCTTGTCTCAAGCGATTTGTCGTACAGCCCTTCGGCCAGTAAAACGGAAACGATTGCGCGTGCGAGCCTGCCGAGGCTGCCCGGCTTGACATCGAGCGACTGCGCGGCGAACTTCCTTGAACCGTTCCGGCCCGCGTCCGCAACTATCAATTTCGCTTCGTTTTTCCTGACGGCCTTCTTTACCGCGAGGCCCGTAATCGGGTTCTCGGCCATCGGGTCGGTCCCTATGACGAGTATGCTCTTCGCCTCGGCAATGCCACGGATCTCCGACTTGAAAGACAGAAGTCCGGCGGTATTCTCTATCGCCATAAGGGCGTTAATATGGCCCAGCCGCGCGGTGTTGTCTATGTTATTTGTGCCGATTGTCGTGCGGATAAACTTCTGGAGAAGGTATGCCTCCTCGTTGGTGTTGCGCCCGCCGATGAGCGCGCCTACTGCGTCCGGGCCGTCTGCGGCGATTATCTCCGCAAGCCGCTTTGCGACCAGGCCGAGCGCCTCGTCCCATGTGGCCTCGACAAAGCCGCCGGACTTCTTTATGAGAGGCTTGGTAAGCCTCTCGACAGAGTTCGGCACATCATACCCGAAGCGGCCTTTTACGCACAGGCTCCCAAGCCCGGGGGCCTTCTCATCGAGCGAGACGGCGCGGATTATCCTGCCTTTGCGGGCCTGGAGCTTCAGCCTGCATCCGTCGCCGCAGTACGGGCAGACGGTGGTTATCTCGCTGTCGATATACCACGGGCGGTAAGTGTGCAGGCTCATCCTGCTCTGGATTGCCCCGACAGGGCAGACCGCGATACAGTGGCCGCAGTGGACGCATTTGCTCTCATCCGTTACTATCTTTTCGTTCGGCCCCTTGCCCACCATCGCCTCGTAGACGTCGTCAGCCTGGACCTCGCTGCATACGCGGATGCAGCGGCGGCAGTTGACGCACCGGGCCATGTTGCGCTCAATTAACGGGTTGTCGTAGTTCGGCTTCTCTTCGCTCGCGGCGTATTTCTTGACGTCCGCGCCGTAGGTATGGACATAGTCCTGAAGACGGCACTCCCCGCCCTTGTCGCAGGTCTGGCAGTCGAACGGATGCGTCGAGAGCTGTATGCCAAGCACACCCCTGCGTATCTGGTTTATCTTGTCGGTGTTTGTGACTACATCCATCCCGTCCTCTGCCATTGTCATGCAGGCGGGAAGGAGCTTGGGGCTGCCCTTCAGCTCTACCATGCATATCCTGCACTTGCCGTGGATGGAGAGGTCGGGGTGGTAGCAGAGGTGCGGTATGTGGACGCCTACCATCGCGGCGGCCTCCACGAGGTTGACCGGAGCCTCAAGCTGAAGCGGTATGTCGTTTATCTTGATGCTTATCATGCTACCTGTCCACCTCGCCCAGGACGATGTCGATACTGCCGATGCAGGCGACTATGTCCGCAATCATGCTCCCCTCGCACATCCGGGGCAGGCACTGGAGGTTTACAAAAGACGGCGCGCGCATCTTTATGCGGAGCGGCTTCTGGCCGCCGTCCGATACTATATAGAAACCAAGCTCGCCCTTGGGCGCCTCGCTCCCGACATACACCTCGCCCTTCGGAACCTCGAAACCCTTGGAGACCAGGACGAAATGCTGGAGCATGCACTGGATGTCCTCCGTGACGCGGTCCTTGGGCGGAAGCGTCACATTGGGAAGGTCGATGGATATCGGGCCGTCGGGGAGTTCCTTTATGCACTGGAGTATTATGCGGCCGGCCTGCCGCATCTCCTCGATGCGGATTGTGTAGCGGTCGTACACATCGCCGGCCTCGCCGAGCGGGACATCGAAGTCAATCCTGTCGTAAACCGAGTACGGGACGGCCTTCCTGACATCGTAGTTGACCCCGGAGCCGCGAAGCGAGCCGCCGGTCAAACCCCAGTCTATCGCCTCCGCGTAGGGTATCACGCCGATGCCCTTCGTGCGGCCGAGCCATATCGGGTTGTTCATTATGAGGGTGTTGTACTCCTCAATCCTTTTCGGGAACGCCTCGATAAACTCACGGGTCTTCTCGATGAACTCCTTCGTGGCGTCGTTGCGCACGCCGCCGATATTTATGTAGCTGACCGTGAGCCTCGCGCCGCAGAGCATCTCGAAGTAATCGAGTATAACTTCCCTCTCGCGCAGGCAGTAGAGGCAGACGGTCATCGCGCCTATGTCGAGCGCGTGCGTGGCAAGCCACAGCAGGTGCGACGATATCCTGGTAAGTTCCGAGACGATGACGCGCAGGTAATCCGCGCGTTCCGGGACCTGTATGTCCATCAGCTTTTCGACCGCTATCGCGTAGGCGTGGTTGTTGCACCCGCACGAGAGGTAGTCGAGCCTGTCGGTTATAGGCACGACCTGCTGCCAGGTCTTGCTCTCGCACAGCTTTTCAACGCCCCTGTGCAGGTAGCCTATCTGCGGTTCGCAGGAGAGTATCCTCTCTCCGTCAAGCTTGAGTATCAGCCTGAGCACGCCGTGCGTGCTCGGGTGCTGAGGCCCCATGTTGACGGTTATTTCCTTAGTCTGAATTGCCATTTCCTACCAGGGTTTAAACTTCCAGTCGGGTCCTTCGAGCGGGTAGTCCTTGCGGAGCGGATGGCCTTCCCATTCGTCCGGCATAAGTATCCTCCGCAGGTCGGGGTGCATATCGAACCTTATCCCGAACATATCGAATACCTCGCGCTCGTGCCAGTTGGCGGTCCGCCATATCCAGCTCACGCTTGGGACTGCCTGCTCTTCTTCGAGCGGAACCTTTATCCTCAGGCGGCAGCCGTTGCTCATGGAATGGAGGTGGTACACGACTTCGAAGCGCGGGTTCCTGGGATGCCAGTCGACTGCGGTGATATCTATCAGGTAGTCCATCCGGATATCGGAGGACTCCTTAAGGAAGTTGCAGATCGCGCTGATACGGTCGCGGTTGACCACGACCCATGACTGGCCGTGAGATACGCCGCTGTCCGTCACATCCTCCGTGTAGCGCTCCCGCAGGATATCCATTACCTGTTCAGAGGTCATGTTTCTCCCCCGCCAGTGCCAGCGGCTTCCGTATATATCTGCCGTTCTTTATCTTTTCCTGGAGCTGCATGATGCCGTAGAAAAGCGCTTCGGGCCTGGGCGGGCAGCCCGGCACGAAGACATCCACCGGGACAATCTGGTCGACTCCCTGCACGACGCTGTATGTATTGTATACATTCCCGGTGCAGGCGCAGCTTCCCATCGCGATTACCCACCTCGGCTCCGGCATCTGGTCGTAGACCTTGCGGAGGACGGGGGCCATCTTCTTTGTGAGGGTGCCTGCGACTATCAGCAGGTCGGACTGGCGCGGCGTGGCGCGGGCTATGACGCCGAAACGGTCAAAGTCCATCTGCGGCGCGCCGTATGCGTGGATCATCTCGATAGCGCAGCAGGCAAGGCCGAAGGTCATCGGCCAGATGGAGGACGCGCGTGCCGCGCCGATCACCCAGTCGAGCTTCGTCGTGATAATGTTGTCCTCGAACTGCCCTTCTATCAATCCCATTCGAGCGCGCCTTTCTTCCATGCATAAAAATACCCGACGAGCAGTATCGCTATGAACACCAGCATCTCTAAGAATCCACACAGGCCGAGGGCGTCGTACATTATCGCCCAGGGGTACATGAATACCGCTTCGAGGTCGAACAGCACAAAAAGCATCGCTATAATGAAGAAGTGGACCGAGAACCGCTCTCGCGCGCTGCCGACCGGAGGACAGCCGCACTCATATGGAGAGAGTTTGGAAGGGTCTGGCCTATTCGGCCTGACAAGCCTGCAGAACAGCAGAAAGAGGGCCCCGACACCGAGGGCGGCGAGGATATAAACCACAACGGGCCAATAGTTTAACGGCATCAGGCCGCCTGGCTGAACTGGCATTCTTAGTCCTCGAAACGGAGTAAAACACGGTTTGAATAAGGCCATAATAATCCATAGCTGCGGCCGCTGTCAATTCTTATTTAACAACCGGAATGCATGTTTTTGCAGTAAAACCAGATTTTACTTATACCGTTCGGACGGACGGGGCCCGGGTTGTCATTTACTCATACTTTGGTATACTATTTTTCGAAGAACCCGCACATAGCGGTATTTCAAATGATATTCGGAGGTGAAGTTATGGCTGAAAACATCGGTGGCATCAGCGGCGAATCGGCCGCCAACGTAACCCACAACTTGAGAGGCATCGATTTCCCGTGCAGCAAAAGCCAGCTCCTGGACCAGGCGCGCAAGAACGGCGCCAGCCAGGATGTAATCAAAGTGATAAACGGCCTTGAGGACCGGAAGTATCAGAGCATGGCGGACGTCATGCAGAGCTACGGCAAGGAGAAGGCCGCATAAGTTGTCGGACTCAAGGTGCGGCCGACCTTGCCGCGCTTACCATATTGACCGCGTGCGGGCGTACAGCCCGCACCCATCTTTTCACCATCAAATCGGGAGGGTGTAATGGCCGACGTATCCGGCGCCAACATCACCATTTTCATGAAGGGGATAAGTTTCCCCACCAACAAGCAGCAAGTCATCGACCATGCGAAGGAAAACGGGGCGGACCAGGACACCCTTAAAGCCCTGAACCAGCTTAACGACAGCTGGCAGTTCCAGAGCATGGCCGACCTCATGCAAAAGTTCGGCGAGGCCCGCTCAAAGGCCGCATAAACAGGCAAAAAGGGCCCTGGCAATTGCCGGGGCCTCTTAATATTGCCCCTTCAGCTGTTTGTTGAAATTTTGAATTGGTGTTATCATATAAATATATGAGTGCAGGAACTTCCTGCTTATTATAAACAAATGCAGAGAAAGGGTTGGAAATGCCAAAACCGGGCGGACTCGAAACTTCGGTCGCCAACATAACCCACCATCTCCGTGGGATTAATTTCCCGGCGACAAAGAAGCAGCTTCTCGACCATGCGAAGGGCCTGAGCGCGAGCCAGCCTGTAATCGACGTCATAAAAGGCCTCGAGGACAGGACCTATTCCAGTATGGCCGATGTTATGTCAAGCTACGGCAAAGAGAAGGCCGCGTAATTGCGTCTTCTGCAGCAATATGAATATTCAAAAGGCCCCTCTTAGCGAGGGGCCTTTTTGTTTGCCGTTTCGTACACCCGCGGGGGCCATGACGGCAGCTTCAGTCCGCCGCCCCTGCATCCCGGATACAGTACCCGTCTACC
>DASXVI010000300.1:0-4862 GCA_036504315.1 Nitrospirota bacterium | reverse complement strand
CGGGTCGAATAGGAAGTCCTTTCGGAGGACCGGTATGTTTACAGCTTCTGAAATATCGCGGAGATACGAAAGGTCGCCCTGGAAGTATTTCTTTTCGGTGAGGACGGATATCGCGCGCGCGCCGTTTTGCTCATAGACTTTTGCAATCTTCACCGGGTCGAAATCGGCTCGGATAAGCCCTTTGGACGGCGAAGCCTTCTTGACCTCGGCGATGATGCAAAGGCTGTCGGGGCTTATCAGCGCGGAGGAGAAGTCGCGCGGACTTGCCGCATCGGCCACCCTCGCCCGGACCTCTTTCAGCGGCACAGCGGCCTTCACCGACGCAAGCTCTTCTTTCTTGTCCGCGACTATCTGGTCGAGTATCATGCCCTGCTCCCAAACTCCACAAGCGCGTTAAGCTTCGCCTTCGCAGCGCCGGTGTCTATCGAGCGGGCAGCAGCCTCCACGCCTTCAGCGATGGTTTTAGCCTTGCCGCCGGCGTATATCGCGGCCCCCGCGTTAAGCAGTACTATATCGCGCTTCGGACCTTTCTCGCCGTACAATATGGAAAGGACTATCCGCGCGTTGTCGTCCGCGCCGCCACCCAGGAGGTCGGCAGCCTTCGCAAGCGGTATCCCGAAATCGCGCGGGTCGATTATGCTGGTGTGCACACCGGTAGCCGTGACCTCGCAGATACGGCTCTCGCGGGTAGTGGTAATCTCGTCCAGCCCGTCCATTCCGTGAACGACCATGCCCCGGCGAGAACCGAGGTTGAAAAGCACGTGGGCGAGTTTATCCGCAAGCTCGGCCTCATAAACCCCGAGGACCTGGGCTGTCGCGCCTGCCGGGTTCGTGAGAGGCCCGAGCAGGTTGAATATGGTACGGATGCCTATCTCGCGCCTCGGGACGAGCGCATGCTTCATCGCCGAGTGCAGCAGCGGCGCGTATAAAAACCCGATGCCGATATCGTCCACGCACGCGCCGACCTGTCTCGGCGTGAGGTCGAGGTTTACCCCAAGCGCGGCCAGGACATCCGCGCTGCCGCAGCAGGACGACACGGCGCGGTTGCCGTGCTTTGCCACCTTCAGCCCAGCGCCCGCTGCAACAAACGCGCAGGTCGTCGAGATGTTGAAAGTGGATGTACCATCGCCGCCGGTGCCGCAGGTGTCGAGAATAGTCTCCTTGTCGATGTTTATGTCGTCGCGGTCGAGCGTGATGGGATGTGACTTGAGCGGAATTTTTGTGGCCTTCTCGCGCATGACTTTTGCCGCGCCGGTTATCTCGTCGATAGTTTCGCCCTTCATGCGCAGCGCGGTTATGAAAGCGCCTATGGTGGCGGGCGTGGCCTCGCCTTCCATTATCTCGCGCATCACCGTCTCCATCTCCTGCATGGAGAGGTTCTGCCGCTCGACTACCTTCAGTATGGCCTCACGGATAACCATCTTTATCTTGCGCTCCTCATCATATTCAGGAAATTGCGCAGGATGTCCTTGCCTGCGGAAGTGAGTATCGATTCGGGATGGAACTGTACGCCCTCTACCATGAACTCCTTGTGGCGAAGGCCCATAATCTCTCCCTCGTCCGTCCATGCCGAGACTTCGAGGCAGGCCGGAAGCGTATTGCGCTTCACCAGAAGCGAGTGGTACCTCGTCGCAATAAATGGGTTGTCTATACCTGCAAACAGGCCCTTGCCGTCGTGATTTATCATCGAGGTCTTGCCGTGCATCAGCCGCTCCGCGCGGACGACATCGCCGCCGAACGCGTCGCCGATGGCCTGGTGGCCCAGGCATACGCCGAAGATTGGTATCTTGCCCGCAAAACCCTTTATCGTGTCTATCGAGATGCCGGCCTCGCGCGGCGTGCAAGGGCCCGGCGAGACGATAATGCCCTCCGGCGCCATCTTCTCTATGTCGGCAAGGGTCAACTTGTCGTTCCTATATACGCTCAAATCCTCGCCCAGCTCGCCGAAATACTGGACAAGGTTATATGTGAAGCTGTCGTAGTTGTCTATCATCAGGAGCATATTGCTTCCCTCCTAAAAAATCAGGTCAGGCCCGCGCTCGTAAGCTCAAGCGCCCTCATCATCCCGGCGGCCTTGTTGACCGTCTCCTGGTACTCGCTCGCGGGGTCGGAATCCGCGACAATCCCCGCCCCAGCCTGCACGAAAACCTTGCCGTCCTTGAACAGCAGGGTGCGGATGGTGATGCATGTGTCCATGTTGCCGTCGAAGCCGAAGTAGCCGACCGCGCCCGCATACGGCCCGCGCCTCGTCTGCTCAAGCTCCTCGATTATCTGCATCGCCCGGATCTTAGGAGCGCCGGATACCGTGCCCGCCGGGAAGCAGGCCCGCATCACGTCGTATGCGTCCTTGCCGTCCGCAAGTTCGCCGCGCACATTGGATACTATGTGCATTACATGCGAATATTTTTCGATGACCATAAGCTCGTTCACGACCACGCCGCCCGGCTTCGATACCCGGCCGACATCGTTGCGGCCCAAGTCCACGAGCATAATATGTTCCGCGCACTCCTTCGGGTCGGCAAGCATCTCGGCGGCGAGCGCGTCGTCTTCCTCCTCGGTCTTGCCGCGCTTGCGCGTACCGGCAATCGGACGGAGGTCTATCCTGCCGTTTTCGACCCTGACCATAACCTCGGGGGAGGAGCCGGAGAGCGTGAAGTCCCCGCAGCGCAGGAAGAACATGTACGGCGAAGGGTTTATCACGCGGAGGGCCCGGTACACATCGAACGGGTCAACCTTGGCCTTGTCCTCGAACCTCTGGGAGAGGACGACCTGGAAGATATCCCCGGCCTTTATGTATTCCTTCGCGGCGCGGACCGCCTTCTCAAACGCGGCCTTCGTGATGTTTGACTTCAGCTTGCCGGCGGCCTTGCCTTTTGCGGCCTTCCGCTTCGGGAGCTTTCCGGTGAGCTTGGCTACCAGCGCGTCTATCTTTGCCTTCGCCTCGTCGTATGCGGCCTCGGCGCCCGCCTCGCCCACATGGGCGTTGGCCACCACCTTTATCTTCTGCGCCACGCTGTCGAAGACGAGCATGGTGTCGGTAATCATGAAGAACAGATCCGGGCAGTCGAGCCCCGGCTTTTCGCCCTGCGGGATGTTCTCTATCTGGCTTACGATGTCATAGCCCGCGTACCCGACAGCCCCCCCGAAGAACCTTGGAAGGCCGGAAACTTCCACGGGCGCAAACCCGGCCATCTTCTCCTTCAGGAAGTCCACCGGGTCGCCGGAAATATGCTTCTGCTCGGTAGTCTCGCCGTCTTTTATGAAATATCCCGTCTTGCCCTTCGTGCATACGATGGTGGACGGGCCTGAGCCGAGGAACGAGTACCTGGCCCATTTCTCGCCGCCCTGGACGCTTTCGAGCAGGAACGAATACTCGCCGTTGTCCACGCGCATGAACGCGGAGACTGGCGTAAGCATATCGGCAAGGAGCTCACGGTAGACCGGGATAAGGTTGCCCTCGCCCGCCTTCTGCCTGAATTCATCTAACGAAGGGTAATATGTGTTTGTGGGTGACACGTGCGTTAAACCTCTGCATTTTCGGAAATTTGTTTAATAATATTTTTGCTTGGATAAAGAAAATTAACATTTTGGGCTTGTATTGTCAAGAAAAACGCCCATAAAACCGTCCCATTGCCCAAAAGAAAAGCGGGCCCGAAGGCCCGCCTTATGGATATACGATAACCTGTCAGTTTCAGTTTATGGCGCTATAGTCCAAGTGCCCTTGACCTCGTTCATCGGCGATTTATTGCCCTGGAGGTCATACGAGTACATGTACAGCGCTTTCTTGCCGACAACCCCTGCCTTCGGCGTTACCCTGAACTTAACCGTAAGCTGGTTACCGTCCAGCGATACAGTCGAACCGGACACATCGAGCGTAACAGACGAATTATCGATCGTATTTATCGAACCCGGCGCGAAGCCGCCGAGCATCGTCGTGCCGGCATCGTCGTAAAGGTAGAGCTTGTTCTGGCTCTGGATATACACGAGCTTTGCAAAGCTTGTCTTGAGGGTTGCATACTCGATATTGGCTGCGCCGTTACCGTCGCTCCATACACCTATAACATCTTGCGCGATACCAATCTTGCCCGCCGCAGCAGTCGCTGAGACATTGACCGGCGCATACTGGGTAGTCGCCGATATCGTCCAACTGCCCTTGACCTCGTTCACCGGAGACTTGTTGCCCTGAAGGTCGGCCACGGTCATATACAGCGTCTTTGCGCCGGTAAACCCTGCCTTGGGCGTTATCCTGAACTTCACCGTAAGCTGGTTGCCGTTCTGTGTTACGGTCGAACCGGAGGCGTCGAGCGTCATGGATGCGTTGCTGATGGTATTCGCCGAACCGGGCATAAAACCGCCAAGCCATGCGGTAACGGCATCGTTTGACAGATAGAGCTTGTTCTGGCTCTGGACATACTGAAGCTTCACAGTACCCATCTTAAAGGTCATGGTCTCCAGGTTGGACGCGCCGTTGCCGTCGCTCCATACCCCCGTTATGTCCTGCGCGGCATCGACAGTACCCGCCGCAGCGGTTGCCGAGACATTGACCGGCGTGTACTGCGGGACTGTTATAGTCCAGGTGCCCTTGTTCTCGTTCATCGGGGACTTATTGCCCTGGAGATCATAAGCATACATATACAGCGACTTGCTGCCGGTGTACCCTGCCTTCGGCGTTATTCTGAACTTTACCGTAAGCAGGTTGCCGTCCAGCGTTACAGTCGAACCTGACGCGTCGAGCGTCACAGAGGAGTTGCTTACGGTGTTCGCCGAGCCCGGCGCAAACCCGCCCAGCATGGTCGTGCCGGCATCATCATACAGGTACAGCTTGTTCTTGCTCTGGATGTACACGAGCTTCGCGGTGCTTG
>DASXVI010000299.1:0-1739 GCA_036504315.1 Nitrospirota bacterium | reverse complement strand
GACGCCGATAACCTGGAGTTTCGAGTCGTGGCAGCCGTGGCAGGCTGGACGGTTCAAAATCGGCTTTATGAGGAACAGCTTTTTCTGGCCGGCCTTGTTAAAGACGAAGGATTCCGCTGACTGTTTGTATCTGATGTAATTTTCTTCGTCGACAGGAGTGCCGATCTCGGCAGGCTTTGAGGAACGGAGTATAACCTTGTTCTCTCCGAATATGCGGAGGTCCGCGATGTCCGGGTTGCTTCCGATACGCTCCACTATCCGCTGTACCTCGTCGCGCTTGTCCCTGCCCATAGCGTCTACAAGGCTGCTCTCAATTATATCGGTGAGGGTCCGCAGGTGGTTCTCGATGTTCTTTACATAGAAGGTCCTCTCTATGCGGATATTGTTGAACACGGAGATGATCATAAAGAAAACGAGGCAGCCTGCGGACAGCAGGACTATCTTCGCTTTCAGATTGCTGTTGATTTTATGTATTAATTCTTTCATAATCTCGCTTTAAAAGAACTGCATATGTGGAGAACATGACTCGCTGAATGAATATTATGCAAATTTCGAGCCGAACTTTAAATTGTTTGAAATTTCATTTTAAGAACTTTTAAGGTATTGTTTGTTTAAGAAAAAATTAACCTTCCGGTATTATATAGAGGCTGGTTTCCTTGTTTGTAACAGATAAAACTAATACAAAAGGGTTATTTTCTGCGCATTATCAAGTAAGGACGATGCTCATTAACGCGCAGAGAGCAGAACCAAACAATGTCAGGCAAATACCTCGTAGATATAGCCATAGGAGTTGGGGCGGACAAGAATTTTACCTACGCCGTCCCCGAACATCTGCGTCAAAAAGCCGTACCGGGCCAAAGGGTATCGGTCCCCTTCGGGAAGAAGGTGCTGACCGGGTTTATAGTCGGGCGGGCTAGCTCCGCCCCTTCCGCCGAAGTCCGGGAACTGCTCGAAATACCGGACGAGACCCCGCTTATCCCTGCCGCCTTGATGGAAATAACCCGCTGGACGGCCTCTTATTACCGTGCCCCCTGGGGGCAGGCGCTGGCGATGGCCCTTCCGCCAGGTATCGACGAAGGGGCCGTGGCGAGGCCGCGCCGGAGTGTCCGGGAGGATTCGGCGTCTTCGATTGGCGGCGGCGGCGAAGTTACCCTTAACCCTGCTCAGCGCGGGGCCGCTAGTGCGATAATATCCGCCGTAAAAGGCCAGGCTTACAAGACCTTCATGCTGCATGGCGCGACGGGTAGCGGCAAGACGGAGGTCTATATGCGGGCCATCGAGGCGCTTGCCGGGACCGGCAGGGGCGCTATCGTCCTCGTCCCGGAGATATCGCTGACGCCCCAGTTGACCCGCCGTTTCTCGGACAGGTTCGCCGGGGCCGTGGCGGTCATGCACAGCGGACTGACCGATTCCCAGAGGCGGTCGGAGTGGCGTCGGATCCGGTCCGGCGAGGCGACTGTCGCCATCGGCGCGCGGTCAGCCGTGTTCGCCCCGTTCGAAAAAGTCGGGCTTATCGTGGTGGACGAGGAGCACGACGGCTCTTACAAGCAGGAAGAGGGGATTAAGTACAGCGGGCGGGATGTGGCCGTCATGCGCGGGAGCCTTGAGGGATGCCCGGTCGTGCTTGGCAGCGCAACCCCGTCGCTTGAGAGCTATTACAATGCAGTAAAGGGCAAATACACCCTGCTTGCGCTCCCGGACAGGGCCGCGGGCCGTCCGATGCCCTCCGTGCGGATTAT
>DASXVI010000298.1:0-3044 GCA_036504315.1 Nitrospirota bacterium | reverse complement strand
TCCCCAGCAGTATCTGGAGCTGGTTCTCGGCCTGTCCCGCAAGCCGCTCTATGTCCTGTACTGCTGCCCTGGCAGAAGCAAGGTTTGCCGCCGCGCGGTCCGCATCGAGGGCCGAGGCAACGCCCTGACGAAGCCTTGACTGGGTCAACTCCAGGAACTTCTCGCGGTTTATCACCGTCCGGTTTGTTATTTCAAGCTGGCGGTCGAGCGCGAGAAGGTTAAAGTATACTGTCGCGACATCGCCGACAAGGCTGACCCTTACGGACTCCCTCGCGTATTCCGACGAGAGCAGGTCGGCCCTTGCCGCCTCGTTCAGAGAGGCAAGCCTGCCCCAGAGGTCCAGCTCATATGAGGCGTTGAGCGTGGCCGAGTAGTCGGTTACCTTGAGGCTATTGCTGTTCGGCAGATTTGCCATGCGTGACTGCACCCGGCTGCCGCCTATGGATATGGTCGGCAGTTGGGCCACCTTGCTTATCCCGGCCAAGGCCCGGTTCTCTTCTATCCTCGCCGCCGCGATGCGGATATCGTAGTTCTGCTCAAGGGCGGTCCGGATGAGTTCCTTGAGCGTATTGTCCTGGTACAGCTCCCACCACTGGAGGTTCGCGATGGACGCTTTTTCTTCGGCGGCATCGCCGCCCCGGAATGTGGCCGGGACATCGAGTTTCGGGCGGCTGTATTTTGTGCCGACAGAGCATCCGGTAACGGTCAGGGTCAGCAGAGCCAGCGTTATTGCGATATATTTCAGTTTCATGATTTCACCTCGTCATCCGCATGGCTTTCGGCCGTGCCGCCGCCGGCCTCGTCCTCATTTTTGAACGGCCATTTCTTTTCGCTGATGCGTTGGATTACCGCATAGAATACCGGGATGACAAATATTCCTATCATCGTCGCAAACAGCATGCCGAAAACGACTGCGGTCCCGAGCGAGCGGCGCGCGCCCGCGCCGGCTCCCGTTGCGAGCGCAAGCGGCATCGTGCCGAATATAAAGGAGAACGATGTCATCAGTATCGCGCGGAGCCGTAGCTGGGAGCCTGCGATTGCCGCCTGGAATATGGACATCCCTTTCTCGCGCGAAATCTTCGCGAACTCGACTATGAGTATTGCGTTCTTCGCCGCGAGTCCTATGAGCATGACCAAGCCTATCTGGACATAGACGTTGTTCTCAATGTTGCGCAGCAGAAGGCCGGTGAACGCGCCGAGTACGCCGAACGGTATGACGAGCAGGATGGATACAGGCATCGCCCAGCTCTCGTACAGCGCCGCGAGGACGAGGAAAACGAATACAAGGCACAACGCGAATATGTATCCGGTCTGACCGGCAGTCTTCTTCTCCTGAAATGTTGCGCCGGTCCAGTCGATTGTGTATCCGGCGGGCAGGGCTTTGGCTGCCGCTTCGACAGCAGCGACTGCCTGGCCTGAGCTGACGCCCGGTTTTGCGGAGCCGGTTATGGTAACCGCCCTGTAGAGGTTGTACCGCTCAAGGTATTCCGGCCCGTTGAACCTCTTTATCTTGAGCACTGTGGACAGCGGCACCATCGCCCCGCCGGAATTTTTGACGTAATATTTGTCTATGTCCTCAGGGTGCGCGCGCATCAGGGAGTCGGCCTGCGCTGTCACCTTGAAAGTGCGTCCGTACAGGTTGAAGTCGTTGACATAGTACCCGCCGAGGAAGGTCTGGAGCGTAAAGTAAACATCGGAGAGCGAAAGGCCAAGCGATTTGACCTTCTCGCGGTCCACGGCATATTCTATTTGCGGCACGCCGGTGTTAAAGCTCGAGAAGGCGAAGCCTATCTCCGGCTTCTGGTAAAGCGAGCCGACGAACTGGTTCATGACCTGCGCAAACTGTTCCGTGCTGCCTCCGCTCTTGTCCTGAAGCACGAGGTCGAAGCCGGAAGACTGGCCCAGTCCGCTGATTGCGGGCGGGCTGATTATGAGGACGCTGGCATCCTTGATGCCCATGTTAAGCATACCCATCAGCGCGCCCTGTATGGCCTGCGAGCCTTGGCCGGGGCCTTTCCTCTGCCCCCATGGCTTGAGGCGGATGAACGAAGTCGCGTTGTATGAGGTAGTGAGGCCTGTGAGCAGGTTGAACCCGTTTATCGCAATCAGCCCTTCCACTCCCGGCACCTGTTTGGTAATATTCTCGAACTGGGCGAGGGCCTGCGCTGTGCGCCCGCTTGAGGCCGCAGGCGGGAGCGAAATAACCGCGATCAGGTAGCCCTGGTCCTCTTGCGGCACAAGTCCGCTCGGACGGGTGCTTATAAGGAAATACAGCGCCCCGAGCATTATCAGGAAAGTGAGCGCGACGAGCGCGGAACGCCTGATTAGCGTTGCGACGGATTTGGAGTATTTGGTCCTGAACCAGTCGAAGAAGCGGTTAAAGTGCCTGAAGAAGAATGCCGTGACGGCGAAAGAATGCACCGTGCCCTTTGGTTTCAGGAGCAGGGCGCAAAGCGCGGGCGAAAGCGTCAGCGCGCATATCGCGGATATAAGCACCGATACCGCGATGGTGAGCGCGAACTGCTTGTACAGCTCGCCCGTCAGTCCGCCGACGAATGCGACCGGGATAAAGACCGCGCACAGCACCATCGCGATTGCTATGACCGGCCCTCCGACCTCCGCCATAGCGGCCTTCGCCGCCTCGCGGGCGGTCATGCCCATGTCGTCTATCTTGTGCTGTATAGCCTCGACGACGACAATAGCGTCGTCCACGACTATGCCGATTGAGAGCAGCAGGCCGAACAGGGTGAGGGTGTTTATCGTGAACCCGAGCGAGGAATATGCAGCCATAGTGCCGATTAAGGATACCGGCACGACCACCATCGGTATCAGCGTAGCGCGCGGGCTTTGCAGGAACACATACACAACGAGCATGACGAGCAGGAACGCGCTGAAGAGGGTAAGGAGCACCTCTTTGATGGACTCGGTCACAAATGGCGTGGTCGCGTACGGTATGCTGTACGTCAAGCCCTCCGGGAAACTTTTCGATAGTTCCTTCATCGTAGCTTCGACCTGCTTGGCGACTTCCAGGGCGTCAGCGTCCG
>DASXVI010000297.1:0-10267 GCA_036504315.1 Nitrospirota bacterium | reverse complement strand
GCCGTTTTAAGATTCTTTATTTCCCGTAATAATGTTTCTGCCTCCGCAACAGCATCCTGGTAGAGGGCGTCGCATTTTTCTGTGTCATATTTTTTATTATTAAACATTTCTTTTCTTTCTAGCCTGATATAAATTACTTACCCAAATGGAAGCTAAAAAATACCAAAGTGGACCGATTAAACCATGTACAACAGCAGGGACAAGAAAACTTCTTACCTCACCCATAGGATAGGGCAAGAAGCTAATTGACCCGGATGAAAAAACCGGAACAAAATCTATCAAAGAAAATGGAAAATCAATAAGCCAAGAAGGAATCCACATCATCTGCCACATCGCGTCTATATCTGTCCCTTGGCGAGCAATATCAAGAATGAGCATCCACGAAAATATTGCATGGGAAGCCCCCAGCCAAATGCCAATTTCGTAGCTTCTTTTTGTTGAGTTAGGAAAAAACTTACGCATTCACTTATCACTCTTATAGGATTATTTAAAAAACGTGACTATCACTGAATTAATTTATATCATTTTTGCAAGGCAATAAATAGTGGAATATATGATTTTCCTTGTAACCTTTAAATCCTCTTGACAGTCTGACTATGTGGAATTATTCTCTGGAATCGGTCATTATTTTATACTGCGTAGTTTAATTTCCAGTCTTAATGTATAATAAATAAGGAAAAACAAAGGGCCGCTGTCAGGCGACGCGGAAATCATACTCGATATTTTCTTCAATGGCATCAGCGCAAGCGGGGAAATAAAGCTCGGCTGATTTTGTGTTGGCAAGGAGGTAAAAATGTCTTTTTCCCGAAGGTATGTTTTTATGGCGTTGACCGCCGCAGCATTGCTCTCACAACCGACACTTAATGCGTCTGCCGGCCCTCTGCCGACCGACCGCCCCGTGACGCTTGAGGAATGCGTCAGCGTAGCCCTCGGCGAACATCCGAGGCTGAAGGGTGCCGAGGAGGATGTCAACGCGGCAAACTTCAGGACGGAGCAGGCCGCGTCTACCTTCTGGCCGCAGGCCAGCATTGGGGCAAACCGCATCTGGAGCCACTCCGAGAGCGCGGCCCGCACGGCAAGCGCAAACACCAACAACCTGAACCTGAACCTGAGCTGGGATGTCTTCGACTTTGGCCGCACCTACTACACGGTCAAAAGCTCGTCGGCTCTGGCCAGCGCGACAGTCAAGGACTTGAACGCAGCCCAGCAGACGGTTGCCTACGATGTGATGGACTCATACTACAACCTGCTGAAGGCGCAGTCTCTTGTGAAGGTCGCCCAGGAATCGCTCGATAACGCCAACGGCCATCTGAAACAGGCCCAGGCATTCTTTGAAGTCGGCGTAAAGCCGAGATACGATGTCACGAAGGCCGAGGTCGAGGTAAATAACGCAAAGGTCCGGGTAATAGCCGCGCAGGACGCGGTGAAGGGCGCGCGTGTGAACCTCAACACGAGGCTTGCAATAGACCCGTTGACGCCGCTTATCGTGCAGGACCGCCCGCAGCTCGAAGTCCTCGACAAGCCGATGGACGGCTACTTCGAGGAAGCCCTCAGGAACCGTCCTGAGCTGCTTGGCCTGCAGGAGCGTCTGCGCGCCAACCAGCTTGCGGTAAAGAGCACAAGGGCCGAGTACCTCCCGCAGATAAATGCGACCGGCAACATCGGCCTTACGAAGGAGGACAATGTTTCCGGAACATTCGACAGCAACACCTTCGCGATTGCAGTCGATTTACCGGTGTTCGAAGGCTTCAGGACGAGGGCGCGGGTAGGCGAGGCGCGGGCCAACACGCTCTCCACGAGGTACAAGGTGGAGGACGCAAAGACCGGCGTGCTCAACCAGGTTTCCAACTCGTACATTGCAATTGAGGACGCAAAGGCGCGTACCGAGGCGCTGAATGTGTCCGTCCGCTCGGCGCGCGAGAACCTCGACATAGCGCAGGGCAGGTATGAGGCCGGTGTCGGCGCGCTGATAGATGTGACCGACGCTCAGGTTTCGCTTACCCAGGCCGAGACCGACCTGGCCCAGGCGTTCTACGACTACCACCTTGCCCACACAAGCCTCCTCAGGAGCACCGGCAAGGCGCCGCTAAACAAGTTATAGGCCGCTAAACAAGCAGGAAGAACAACAGGGTGAATATGAAGAAGTACGCCATCATGACAGTCATCGTCCTTGCAATAGCCGCCGGGGCATATTTCGCCTTTAGCAGCAACGGCAAGGACAAGGGTAAATATGTTACCGAAGCGGTTGCGACGGACGATATCACCTCGTCCATATCGGCCACCGGGAAGCTGAACCCGAAAGTGTCGGTTCTTGTCGGCACCGAGGTGTCCGGCACTATCCGCGAGATAATGGTCGATTACAACTCGCCCGTGAAGAAGGGGCAGGTACTGATAAAGCTCGACCAGGACATTTTCCGCACGCAGGTGGACCAGGCGCGGGCAAAGGCAGCCTCCGCAAAGGCCCATGTGGACGAGCTTATCGCGGGGCGGGACATGATGAAGAGCGGGGTCCGTACCGGCATAGACCAGAAGAAGGCGAACTTCGACAAGGCATCGGCCGACTTCAAGCGGAGGCAATCGCTTTTCGACAAGGGCATGATTTCGCGCGAGGAGCTTGACGCATCGCAGGAGGCTTTCCTCGTAGCGCAGTCCGCTTACGCGCAGTCGAAGGCGGACTCCGCGAAGAACGAGGTTACAGACGCGCAGATAAATTCGGCGAAGGCCGACTATAACCAGGCCAGGGCTTCGCTCCAGTCCTCTGAGACAAACTTGAGCAAGACGGTAATCAAATCCCCGATGGACGGCGTCGTCATAGACAAGCCGGTAGAGGTCGGGCAGACCGTCGCCGCGAGCTTCAATACGCCGAACCTGCTCCAGATAGGCGACCTCGGAGTCATGCAGGTCGAGATATCGATAGACGAGGCGGATGTCGGCCAGACTAAGGTCGGCCAGAAGGCCCAGTTTACCGTTGACGCGTTCCCGCAGAAGGTGTTCGAGGGTACGCTTTCGCAGATATACAATGCGCCTGTAACCGTCCAGAACGTCGTGACCTATACCGGCATAGTCGAGGTGAAAAACCCCGGAGGGCTGCTTAGGCCGGGCATGACGGCGAATGTAAAAGTAATCACCTCCGAAAAGGAAGGCGTGCTATCCATCCCGAACGCCGCCCTCAGGGTGAAGGTCGGCGATAGCGGCAAAAAGCCGGGAAAGAAGGCCCGGGGCACAAAGACGGTATGGGTGCTCCGCGACGGCAAGCCCGTCTCGGCTGATATAGTCACCGGCGTGACCGACCTTGTTAACACCGAAGTCGTATCCGGCCTGAAGCCTGGGGAAAAAGTGCTTGTCGAGTCTCCCGAAACGGACAAGACGACCACCAAGGCCAAGAGCAGCGGAAGCGGCGGAAGCGGACGCGGCGGCCCGATGAGGATGTTTTAAAGGAGCGGCGGTTTGATAGAAGTAAAAGGTCTTACAAAAATATACAGCCTGGGTGAGCAGGAAGTACGGGCGCTCGACGGGGTTGACCTGAGTATTGCGCGGGGCGAGTTCGTAGCGATAATGGGCGCGTCCGGTTCAGGCAAATCCACATTCATGAACATACTCGGATGCCTCGACAGGCCGACTTCCGGGACATATACGCTGGACGGCAACGCGGTTGCAGGGTTGTCCCGCGACAGCCTCGCCGAGATAAGAAACCGGCTGATAGGGTTCGTCTTCCAGGGGTTCAACCTCCTGCCGAGGACTACAGCTATGGAGAATGTCGAGCTTCCGATGCTGTACAACGGGCTGATGGCGGACGAGCGCAGGAGACGGGCGCATGAGTCGCTTGCGAGCGTCGGGCTTACCGGCCGCGAGGGGCATTTCTCCAACCAGCTCTCAGGCGGACAGCAGCAGAGGGTCGCGATAGCGAGGGCGCTGGTGAACGGGCCGCCGCTGATACTTGCGGACGAGCCGACCGGCAACCTCGACAGCCGCACGAGCGCCGAAATAATGGACATCTTCTGCAAGCTGAACGAAGAAAAAGGCATAACGGTCGTGCTCGTCACGCATGAGCCGGACATCGCGGAATATGCCCGCAGGCAGATACATTTTCTGGACGGCAAAGTAGTGAAGGATGAAGTCCGCCAGGGGTTTGTCCGGACGGGGGGCGCGCAATGAGGAGGCTGTATTTTCTACCGGCGATCAGGATAGCCCTCAGGGGCCTTCGCGTGAACAAGATGCGCTCCGCCCTCACGATGCTCGGCATTATTATCGGGGTCGCGGCCGTAATCACTATGCTTGCGGTCGGCACCGGGGCAAGCGTAAAGCTCCAGCAGCAGGCGGCTTCCATCGGCTCGAACATCATACTCATAGTGCCCGGAAGCACTATCTCCGGCGGCGCAAGGTCGGGCACGGGCAGCAACAACACCCTCGTGCTGGCGGACCTGGACGCGATAACGGCCAACTGCCCGGCGATAGAAGCGGCGGCGCCTTCCGTGCGGGGCAGCGCCCAGGTAGTCTTTGAAGAGAAAAATTGGAGCACCTCCGTGATGGGCACGAACGAGGACTATGAAAGGGTGCGCGACTGGAAGGTAACTTCCGGCCGCTACCTAAACAGGCAGGACATCGACGGCAGGACGAAGAACTGCGTTGTCGGAAAGACTATCGTCGATGAGCTTTTCGGCCAGGAAGACCCGATAGGCAAGATTATACGCATAAAGAAAGTGCCGTTCACGATAGTGGGCGTGCTCGAAACGAGGGGCCAGTCTCCTGTGGGACAGGACCAGGACGACACTATACTTGTGCCGGTTACTACCGGGCAGTCGAGGCTCTTCGGCATCACATGGCTGAACGCGATCATGGCCAAGGGCAAGAGCAACGAACAGATGGGCAAGGCTGTAGAACAGGTTACCGCGCTGCTGCACGAGAGGCACAGGATACCGGAGGGCGAGGACGATGATTTCTCGGTCAGGAACCTCTCGGACATGCTTGCAATGGCCGAGACGCAGACCAAGATAATGGCCCTGCTCCTTGGCAGCGTAGCCTCCGTGTCGCTGCTTGTCGGCGGCATCGGGATTATGAACATAATGCTTGTGTCGGTCACCGAGCGTACCCGCGAGATTGGCATCAGGATGGCGGTCGGAGCAAAGGGCCGCGACATCATGCTCCAGTTCCTGATAGAGGCCCTCGTGCTCTCAATCCTCGGCGGACTTCTGGGTATCGGGCTGGGGGTCCTGCTATCGAAAATAATTGGGAGCTTCGGCACATTCACAACGCAGGTCACGGCTTTCTCCGTGATGCTCGCCTTCGGCTTTTCTATGGCGGTCGGGATTTTCTTCGGGTTCTACCCGGCACAAAAAGCGGCCGCGCTCGACCCGATTGCGGCCCTTCGGTACGAATAGCAAGGTGCTAATATGGACAGCATCACCCACATCGTGACCGGGGCCGTTATCGCGGGGCCTGTCAAAGATAAGCTCGGCTGGGCGGGCGCGGCGGCGGTGCTTGCGGGTTCTCTTGCCCCGGACGCCGACCTCTGGCTGTACTTCTTAGGCAGCGATACATACCTGAAGTACCACCGGGTAGCCGCAAATTCCCTTGTCGGGATGATGCTGGTGCCCCTGCTTGTAGCATGGGTTGTAAGGAAGGTATCCGGGTTCCCGGACATAAAGCCGATATACCTGCTTGTGCTTTCAGCGTATCTGGTGCATGTGTTCATGGACCTGACAAACAGTTACGGCTCGAAGCTCCTCTGGCCGTTCTCTCAGAAATGGCAGTCCCTCGACATAGTGTTCATAGTGGACCCCTGGATAAGCGGCCTGCTGCTCATAAGCCTGGCGCTGATGCTCCTCAAGGTAAAGCCGATGCCGGTGGCGGTGGTCTGCTTCTCGCTGCTCATCTGCTATTGGGGGCTCCGGTATACCGCTCACGAGAGGGCGCTCGGCCACTTCCGCGCGGAGAACATCGATGCCGTCCGGGTAGGCGCGTTCCCCGCACCGATAGACCCTTTCAAATGGAGGATGGTGGCGGAATATCCGGACAGGTACATCCTGGGCTGGTACGAGATGCGCAGCCAGGCTTGGAGCGGTACCGAAACCATACCGAAGCCACCGGAGATAGAGGCGGTGGAAGAGGCCATGACCGCCCGGGCCGCGAAGATATTTCTTGACTTCGCGCGGTTCCCTGTAACAAGCTATGCGAAGAAGGACGGCGGCTGGACTGTAAGTTTCAGAGACCTCCGCTTCTCGTTCAGGCCGGGCGACGACAGGTTCAAAGCGAGTGTAGACATAGACGCTACGGGCAGGATAACGGGCAGCGGTTTTCATTTTTAGATAGATTTATTCTTTGAGATATTCGAGGGGTTGGGATGCCGAACAGACCGGATGAAAGGCTTAGGATAGGCGAGATACATTACGCCAACTGCACGCCGATTTACCATATGCTTAAAAAAAACTCAGACTGCGCGGACTACGATTTTATTGCCGGCGAGCCTGCCAAACTAAACGCGCTCCTTGCGGGCGGGAACATCGACATAAGCTCTTCGTCGTCGATAGAATACGCCCGCCACAGCTCCGAATACCTGATTATCCCGGATATTTCCATCGGCTCAAGGGGCGAGGTGAGGAGCATCCTGTTTTTCTCAAAAGTGCCTTTTGAACAGCTTGCCGACGAGACTGTTGCCGTGTCTTCGGCCTCGGCCACCTCGGTCGTCCTGCTCAAGGTCCTGGCAAAGTTCCATTTCGGGTTCGACATAAAGCTCGCGCCTTCCAGGCCGGTGCTCGGCGAGATGCTGGAAGGCGTTTCCGCTGCGCTGATAATCGGCGACGACGCCCTTGCGGAGCTGGGAAAGCGGCATGAAGGCCTGTTCGTATACGACCTTGGAACAATCTGGCAGGAGTTTACCGGGCTGCCGTTCGTCTACGCGCTCTGGATGGTGCGGGCGGATTCCGCCAGGCGGACGCCGGAGCTGGTAGGGCGGTTTAAAAGAGACGTTAAGGCCGCAAAGGAAGCCGCTCTCGGCAGTTTTAATTCAATCGCGGAGGCCGCCTCCGATACCATGTGGATGGACAGGGCCGAGCTTGTGTCATACTGGGAAAACATGTCCTACGACCTGACAGATGCCCATATAGCAGGGCTGAAAAGGTTTATCGGGCACGCGGCCCAGGTCGGCGAGGTAAATCTGGGCCATTCGGGAGAAGTCATTCTAAATTTCCTTTAAAGCCAATTTTATTGACTTTCAATGCGTTTGAATGTACAGTATCAATTGCTGTTTTAAAATGGAGCTTTAAAGGTTGGACAGCCTTCTCCCGATAACGGCGCTTATAATCGCCGGCGGTGAAAACCTCAGGATGGGGCGGCCTAAGCCCTTTGTAGAGGTGGGCGGCAGGACGGTTATAGAGCGGCAGTTGGATGTGCTCGGCGGGATTTTTAAGGATATCATTGTGGTTTCAAACGACCCGGAGCCTTTCAAGGCGCTGGGGCTGGACGCGATACCGGACGACGAGAGGTTCCGCCAGATGAAAGGCCCGATGACCGGAATATACACCGGGCTGAAGGCGGCTCGGAACCCATATGTGTTTGCGGTAGCCTGTGATATGCCGTTTCTCAGAGCTGGGCTCATCAGGCGGCTTGCCGGGATGCGTGAAGGTTATGATGCGGTAGTACCCCGTGTCGGCGGGATGACGGAGCCGCTTTTTGCGGTATACGCGGTCAGGCTCGCCGGGCTTCTGGAAAATAATTTGGCCGGCGGGCAAAGGCGGCTTCAGGGGATATTCGAAGGGATAACAGTCCGGTTTGTAGATGAGCCGGAGCTTCGCGTAATAGACCCGCAGCTTCTCTCGCTTTTGAATTTGAACACGCCGGAAGAGCTTGCCAGGGCGGATGCTCTGGCGAGGGCTTAACTGACAGGGCCCAAATTTCTGTCATGGCGGCAAGGCCGCCCAAGAAATACGTAAAACTGGGGAGGGAATGAAATGTTCGGTGGAAGACTTGGTTTTATGGAGCTGCTGGTAATACTCGTAATAGTGGTGATGATCTTCGGCGCGGGCAAGTTGCCCCAGATAGGCAAAGGCTTGGGCGAGGCCATTACCAACTTCAAGAAGTCGGTTGCCGGCAAGGAAGACGAGCCCAGGGAAGAAAAGCCAAAGGAAGAAAAGAAGTAAATCCCGGAAATAGAAAAAGAATGAAGTTTAACGCATCACGATTTCTGCCCATAGCAGGGCTTCTATTGCTGACGGCTTGCGCGACTGACGGGCATATGGCCGGCAGCGGGGCCTCGGCCAGCTCGGAAGACGCTATAAAGCCCATGGTCGCCCAGGCTAGAGCCGAAGATACGCACGAGGTACTGCCGCCCCATCCCGACCAGGCATACCTCCATTACATGAAGGGCTACCTGAACGAAAAGGATGGGGATATCCAGTCCGCAATGGCTGAATATACTTCAGCGCTCACCTACGACCAGGACTCGCCGTTGCTCCAGCTCTCCGTAGCGAGGGCAATGATGAAGCAGGGCAGGTTTGGGGAATCGCTCCTGTACGCCGAGGAGGCCCTCCGCAAGGACCCGAAATACCAGCCTGCTTTAATGTTTGCCGGTGCGCTCTACGGCTCGACGGGCCGGTTTGCGGACGCGATAGAGACCTATTCCCGCGCGATTGAGGCCGACCCGTCCAAGGAAGACGCCTACATCTACCTAAGCTCTCTGTATACAAGCCAGAAGGATAACGAGAAGGCCGTAGCTGTGCTGGAGAGCCTGCGCAAGAAAAACCCGAACTCTCCGATGGCGCCGTATTACCTCGGCAGGCTTTATGCGGACGCGAAGGAATACGACAAGGCCCTTGAGGAGTTTAAAAAATCGGTCGAGCTTAAAAGCGACATGGAAATCGCGTTTACGAGCATCGCCGTAATCTATGAACTGAAAGGCGACTACGAAGCCGCTGCCAAACAGTATCAGGAGATACTCGAAAAGGACCAGGACAACCAGGAGGTCCGTAACCGCCTGGCGCAGATATTCGTCCGCAACCGCTCGTATGACAAGGCGATAGACCAGTACAAGGATATACTTAAAATCAGCCCTGACAATGTCGATGCAATGACGAGCATCGGGCTGATTTATGTGGACCAGAAGGATTACCAGAAGGCGATAGACCAGTTCGAATGGGTTGCCAGCCTGCGTCCGGGTGACCCTAAGCCCCGGTACTATATTGCGAATATCTACGAGGAAATGGGCGATTATGCCAAGGCCTCGGAGCAGTATTCAAAACTCCTCGCGCTTAACCCCAAGGATATCGAAGCGATACTGCACCTTGCGTTCATAAAGGAGAAAAAGGAAGGTGCCGAAAAGGCGCTGGAATATCTCAAAGAGGCGGCGAAGGACAACCCCGACCGGCATGAACTGTTCCTTTATATGGGCGCGACCCTGACTCAGGAGGACAAGCCCGGGGATGCCCTGCCGTATCTCCAGCGCGCTCTCGACCTTGCGCCCGACAGCGACCAGGTAAGGTATAACTTCGGCGTCGCATATGACAAGCTGAAGCAGTACGACAAGATGGCGGAGAGCATAAAAAAGGCCATCGAACTGAACCCCAAAAATTCAGAGGCGATGAACTACCTCGCGTATAGCTTTTCCGAGAGGGGCGTCAGCCTTGATGAAGCCCAGAAGCTCTCCGAGGAGACCCTTGGCATCGTCCCGGACAACGGCTATTATCTGGATACGCTCGGATGGATATTCTTTAAAAAAGGCAACCTCGAAAAGTCGATAGAACTTATCCAAAAGGCGGTGGACATCGAGCCGTCGGATGCGACCCTCAGGGAGCATTTAGGCGAGGTCCTCTTGAAAAAGGGGCTTTCCGACGCGGCAAAGGCGCAGTGGCAGAAGGCCTTGACGCTCGACCCGAAGAACGGCTCCCTGAAAGATAAATTCCGCGAAGCGGGCTTCGGAGAGCCTCCGGCCATCCCGGAAAAGGCTAGGGACAAAAGAGAAAATACCGAGCTGAATGACGGGGCGAAGAACGCACCGTCCAGCAAGATATAAAACCGGCGGGCCTAAAGCCCGCCGATTTCTTTTATATACTCCTCGCAGTCCGCTGCGGCTTTCCTGACAGCCCTCTTCCCGTAAAAGTTTAGGATGCCTTCATAAAATTTAAAATTCATGATATACGAGAAAATTGCATCCCATGAGTAGAATTTTGCCATCGCTGTATTGGTTTCACGCTGGAGTTCGGCGGGTGTCATAAGCGACGGCCTGAATACTGCGTGCTGTGCGTCGTACCTCTCCCAGTTCCGGTGGAGCAGCCTG
>DASXVI010000296.1:0-2386 GCA_036504315.1 Nitrospirota bacterium | reverse complement strand
TATATGCCGAGACGCGAGATAAAGCTGCAGGATGGGACGATAGGGGAAACGGACTGAGTGAAGCGTCTTGTCGATATAAAAAATGCACTGAAGCCTTTTGTGCATCGATACTGCATGCCTGTGGCGGCCCCGGCATACAAGGGGCTGATGCGGGTGAGGTGCATGGTCGAGTCGTGCAAGGACGCGGCGAGGGCAGAGGACGGCGTTTATCCGCCGGCAGGCCTTCGGTACCGGGTGCACGGCTCGCCCGCGCTTGCGAGTTTCATATCAGTCGGCAGGCAGTGTTCGATGGACATCGAGGCGGCGGTGAAGAGGGCCGGGGGGGAAGTCGAAGGGCTTTCGCCGGTACTGGACTTCGGATGCGGATGCGGGCGGACGCTCGGGTGGTTCATGGGCCGCCCAGGCTTGGAGCTGCACGGCACTGACATCGACCCGGACACGGCCGGCTGGTGCGCAAAGAACTTGCCGTCGGGCCGGTTTCATGTGAACGGCGCAATGCCGCCGCTCCCGTTCAACGACGGCGTTTTCGGCCTTGTCTATGCGATATCGGTATTCACGCACTTAAACGAAGAGATGCAGGCCGCGTGGATGGCGGAGCTTGCGAGGATAATCAGGCCGGGCGGTCTTGCGCTTCTTACATTCCACGGCAAGAGGTGCGCCGCAACGCTGCCCGAGAGCTACCGTGAGAAGATTGCTGTTGATGGATATTTGTACCTGAAGACGGGTATAACGAAGGGTATTTTTCCGGAGTGGTATCAATCCGCATACCAGACTGAAGAGTATGTACGGCGCGTCTGCCCCGCAGGCTTCGAGGTCGTCGAATACATCGACGGCGGGATGGCGGGCTGGCAGGATTTGGCTGTTTTAAGGAGGAAGTAGAAATAAAATGACCGAAGATGCCCTGCTCAAAAAAAGTTTCCCGCTTGCAGACAAGCTCGCAATAAACCGCACAAGCATGGCGAACGAGCGGACACTGCTTGCGTACATCCGCACGGCGCTGACGATAATAGTCCTCGGCTTCACGATGATCCGCTTCTTCGATAACCAGGAGTTTGTTACCATCGGCTGGATAATGATACCGTTCGGCGGGTTCATCCTTCTTTGGGGAGTGCGCAGGTATATCCGTTTCAGGTGCATGATTATTGCCGAAGCAATACATGAGGAGCATGACGAGGCGGAATGAAGACGAAGAAGCCCGCGCGCAAACTAAGACCGATATTCAAGGGGAGGAAGGCGAAAACCGGCCTGCCCCCGGGTTCCCCAGTGCATATAGGAGAGTCACGTACAGGGGCGGTGGAGGTCGAGCTTGTCCGTTACGACGAGGCTTCTTTAGATGAACGAAGAATAAATACCGTATCCGAGTGCGTTAACCTCAAAGGTATGCCCGGCATTACCTGGGTTAATGTAGACGGCGTGCACGATGTCGATATTTTGAAGTCTGTCGGGGATTGTTTCGGCCTGCACCCGTTGGTGCTTGAAGACATAGCGAACACCGACCAGCGGCCGAAGATGGAGGAGTACGAGGGTTACATCTACCTCGTATGCCGGATGCTTTCGATTTCCAAATCGGGCGAGATTGCATCGGAGCAGGTGAGCGTCATCATCGGGCCCGGATTCGTCCTGTCTTTTCAGGAAGAGGAAAAAGAGGGCGACGTATTCGACCGGGTGCGCGACAGGATAAAGGCGAACAAGGGCAAAATCCGCAAGATGGGCGCGGACTACCTTGCATACGCCCTGCTCGACTCGGTCGTGGATAACTACTTCGACGTGCTGGAGACCTTCGGCGAGCGGCTGGACGACCTCGAAGAGGCGGTCGTGGGCGCCCCCACCCGCGAAACCGTGCGCGAGATACAGGCGCTCAAGAAGGAGATGGTGTTCCTGCGCCGCTCGATATGGCCGCTGCGCGAGGTTATCAGCGGCCTGTTGCGTAGCGAGACCGGCCTGATAGCCGACGGGACGCATATCTACCTGCGCGATGTCTACGACCATACCGTACATATCATGGACACGGTCGAGACCTTCCGCGATATGCTCTCCGGGATGCTCGACATATATCTTTCATCCTTGAGCAACCGGATGAACGAAGTGATGAAAGTCCTTACCATCATCGCGACTATATTCATCCCGCTTACGTTCCTTGCCGGAGTTTACGGGATGAACTTCAAATACCTGCCGGAACTCGAATTGCATTGGGGATACTTTGCTTTCTGGGGTATCTGTTTTGCGACCGCCGTTGGGATGATAATTTATTTCAAGAGAAAACACTGGCTGAATTAGGAGATTTATAGTGTTCGGGTATCATTTTAAATCGGCTTTGGCAAACCTGTGGGAGAGCAAAGTTACGAGCTTCTTCACGCTGGTGACGCTCGCCGCCGGGTTCAGCTTC
>DASXVI010000295.1:0-21000 GCA_036504315.1 Nitrospirota bacterium | reverse complement strand
ACATCAGGCGTTACGGGCCTTCAGTCCGATTTCGCGATATTGATGCAGGCGGGCTTCGAGGTGCGCGCCAGGAACTCCCACCCCGCCGTGAAGGACAGGGTGAACGCGGTAAACCGCAAGCTGACGGACGCGGCGGGCCAGCCTGGAGTCGCTGTGTCCGAGAGATGCCGTGAGACCATCAAGTCGTTTGAGCAGACGAGTTACAAGCCGGGCAGCACAGTAATAGACAAGGACCGAAGCATCGAGCATATGACCGACGCCATCGGATATTTAATCGAGTACGAATACCCGGTGCGTCCGCCTGCGAGAGTTGATTATATGGGCATCCGGCGAGGGTCGTCCTCGCGGGGATTTTAAGAGGAGGTAAAATGACTGAGCTTTCAGAGAAGGTCAGCTTCACACTCGAACGCGAGCTTGGGGCCGAAGGGGCCGATGTGCCTGACGAGGTGCAGTTGCTCCCGTCGGGCGAAGTGAGGCCAAAGGGAAAGACGGCGTTCATAGTGGACGAGGACGCAAGGAGGTCGATTGCCGAGGCCTTCGGAAGGTGCAGCACGGACCTGGTAATAGACTACGAGCACCAGAGCCTGTCCGGCTCGGAGGCACCTGCCGCCGGATGGATAAAGGGCATCGAAGACAGGGGCGAGGACGGTATCTGGTGCAGGGTCCAATGGACGGACAGGGCCAAAGAGTACCTTCTCGCACGCGAGTACCGGTATATATCGCCGGTCGTGCTCATCCGAAAGAAAGACGGCCGTGCCGTCGAACTGTTGGGCGCGGGGCTGACAAACCTGCCCGCGATAGACGGGATGACCCCGGTAGTGAACAGCGCGCGGGAGGTTGCAGCCGATGCCGGCATGGCTGCTTACAAAGAGATGTACCTGGGAGTCCTGAAAATAATCGGGCTGCCGGAAGACGCTCGAGCTAAGGATATCGAGGAAACTGTCGCAACGCTTTCGTCCCGGGAAGGCCTTGTCCCGGAGTCCGAGCTTGTCGCGCTGAAGGAAGAGCTACGCGCCGTCGAGGCCGATTCCCTGATACGCGAGGCGATGGGCGAAGGCAAACTAGCCCCTGCCCTTGCCGGTTGGGCGCGGGAGTATGCCAGAGAAGACCTGGAAGGTTTCAGGGAGTTTCTTGCGGGAGCGTGCAAGATGGTGCCGCTGAATTCCATGCGGGAAACGGCCCGGCAACAGGTTGCCAGCGGCCCCCAGAGGGATATCAACCTGCTGCTCGGTGTATCGGACGAGAGCTTTGACAGGTACGCGCGCGCGGCTGCGGAATAGGGGGCGCGATGGAAAACAAACCCAAACCGGAACTGCGGGAAGTGGCATCCGCGGCAATCAGAGACAGATGGTCGTCCTATCCGTCCGCCGGGCTTACCCCAAGGCGGCTTACCTCCATTCTGCGCGATGCCGACGCCGGGAACCTTGTGCGGCAGATGGAGCTTTTCACCGAGATGGAGGAAAAGGACGCGCACCTGTTCTCCTGCCTTCAGACGAGAAAACTTGCCGTGTCCGGCCTTCCCTGGACTATAGAGGGAAACACTGCGACCACGGATTTCGTGAACGAAGCGCTCGACGGCCTCGATAACTTTGAAGAAGCCCTGATGGACCTGATGGACGCGCTGGGGAAGGGTTTTTCCGTCTCCGAGATTATATGGGGGGCCGGGCGGGGTCGAGTGACCGCGAAGACTCTGACGAAGCGTCCGCAGAAGAAGTTTAGGTTCGCCACAGAAGATGGGTTGTCGATATCTCCGAGGCTCGTTACCGAAGATGAGCCGATAAACGGGGTCCCGCTGGTGGACGACAAGTTCATCGTGCATATGTACCGGGCTGGCGCGGACCTGCCGGAGCGCGGCGGCCTGCTCAGGGTGCTCTCGTGGATGTATCTCTTCAAGAATTACGCGTTCAAGGACTGGGTCACATTCTGTGAAGTTTTCGGCATGCCTCTCAGGCTCGGCATATATTCGCCCAACGCTACCAAGGAAGACCGGGAGGCGTTGATCAACGCCGTGACAAACCTCGGCTCGGACGCGGCGGGCATAATATCGGAAAGCACCAAGATAGAGTTTGTAGAGGCCGCAGGCAAAGGCGGAGCGAGCCCTTACCGCGACCTTGTCGAGCTGATAAACAAGGAAATGTCCAAGGCGGTGCTCGGGCAGACGCTCACGAGTGATGTGGGCGGGAACGGAAGCTACGCGGCAGGCATGGTGCATCAGGTAGTCCGCGACGATATAATGCGGGCTGACGCGAGGGCGCTCGAGAGGACGATAAACCGGGGCTTGGTAAGGCCGCTCGTGATGTTCAACTTCGGCGGGTCAGTCAAGCCGCCAAAATTCCGGTTCGTACTGGACCGTGAACAAACAAAGGAGAAGAAATGACCGCACTAAACAAGGACAGGAACACAGTAAGGAAAGAGGGCGACTACGCCGCGTACCCGGTGAAGGCCGGAGTGAAGATCTTTGCGGGCAGTGTCGTCTGCATCGACGGCACCGGTTATGCCGTGCCGGGTTCCGATACCGCCGGGTTAAAGTTTGCCGGTATCAGCAGACATTACCTCGACAACACTTCTGGTGCAAACGGCGCGCAGGCTATTGAGGTATGGCGTAGGGGCAGCTTCGAGCTTTCCGCGTCCGGCATGACGAAGGCCAATGTCGGCGACCAGGTTTATGTCGTTGACGACCAGACCGTAGGCCTTGCCGCGACCACGACCAACGATGTGCCCTGCGGCAGGATAAACGAGTACAACTCCGCGACCTCCGTGTTCGTGGACATAGCTCGCTAAACAACCGAAAAGGAGAAATCAATGATAATTAACCAGGCAAACCTGTCGTCGCTTTACAGCGGCTTTTCGGCGATATTCAAAGAAGTGTTCGAGAACGCAGGCGCTGTCCACCCGAGGGTGGCTACTGAAGTACCTTCCGCCGCGCGTCAGGAGGAATACAACTGGCTTGGCCGTGTGCCGAGGATGCGCGAGTGGCTTGGCGAGAGGGTCGCGCAGAACCTCTCCGGTTATTCGTACACTATAAAGAACCGCGACTGGGAGGCGACAGTCGCCGTAGACAGGAACGACATCGAGGACGATTCCGTCGGGATTTATTCGCCGATGGTGAGGGCGCTTGCGGATGCTGCCGCAACCCACCCGGACGAGCTGGTCTTTGACCTCATCTCGAACGGGTTTGTCAACGGCTGCTACGATGACAGGCCGTTCTTCGACACCGCGCACCAGACCGGCGATGTCGTGCAGTCGAACAAGGGCACTGCGGTGCTTTCCGTGGACAGCTATGCCGCAGCGCGTGCGCAGATGATGTCCCTGGTCGATGAAAAAGGGAAGCCGCTCAACATCGTCCCGGACCTTCTCATAGTATCGCCGCAACTTGAAAAGGCCGCGCTTCAGATACTGCGCGCGGACACAAACCTCGACGGCAGTTCGAACATATACAAGGAATCGGTCGACCTGATAGTTGCTCCCCAGCTCTCGGCCAGCCCGACATCCTGGTTCCTGCTCGATACCGCGAAGGCTGTCAAGCCGTTCATCTATCAGAGGCGCAAGGCCCCGGTATTCGTCGCTAAAGACTCGCCGGAAGATGAGAATGTATTCATGAGGAAGGAATACCTCTTCGGCGTGGATTCCCGCGACAACGCCGGATACGGCCTGTGGCAGTTGGCCTACGGCAGCAACGGGACAGTCTAATTTGCACGAGGTTACCGCGCCCCATGTTTTCTGCGGGGCGCGGTAACCTGAAAAATATGAAGGGCGGTGAAGATGTATATAGGTGTCTCTGAAATAGGCTTGCCGGAGGAATTGCTTATCAGGCTGACCGATGACGAGGGCACGGGGTCGGTAAACCAGCAGAGGGCGGAAGCCGCAATAGCGGGAGCGCAGGCTGTTGTGGACAGTATGCTCGCGAGGCGGTATGAAGTGCCTTTTACCGAAGCTCCGGCCGCCGCTAAAAAACTGACCGCGGACCTTGCCGCCAATAACCTCTATGCAAGGGTCGGCAGCGTGCCGGAATATCTGGAGAAGGCTCGTGAAGAAGCGATGGCTCTGCTCGAAGCGATTGCATCCGGCAAGGCGGCCATCGTTACGGTTGGAAACGAGTTGCCGGGCTTTTCCGGCAGCGGCAGAGAGTTCTCTCGCGAGTACATGGCGGGCTTTTAATGGCTGGCGGCGGATATTCCAAGAGCGAAATTGAATTGGCGGTCATGGAAGCGCTCAGGCCGTTGACGGCAGAGGCCGGCGGGTATCTGCGGACGCTTGGGAAGCATCCGGGATCGCTTTCAGTGGAAGAGTTGAAGGCCGAAGCATTGCAGCTTCCAGCGGTATTTGTATCCTACATATCCTCGGCATACTCTCAGGACAGGTACTGTGCAACGAGTGAGACGATGCTTATGAATATTTATGCGGCTGCGAGAGTGAGCGGCAGGCACGATGCCATTTCTATACTCGAGGATGTGCGTGATAATCTTTGCGGTTCGACGCTTGGGCTCTCTATAAAACCCTTCAGAGTCGTAACCGAAGAGGTTGTCGAAAATACCGTGCATCAGGTGGTTGTGCGCGCTGTTTATAGTACCGGACAGCAGGTAGGCCTGTCGGCACAGAGCTTGATTTAAGGAGGGGTGGATGGGCGAGGCATTATTTACAAAGGCGGGCCAGACGTCGCTAAAATTTCCGGTCAACCCGTCTTATCCCGGCGGCCTGGTGGTCGAATCAGGCGTGGTCAACTGCGTAACGGAAGGCGGCGGCAGGTACGCCTATAGGAAGAGCGAGCCCTACGTCCTGTTTACGCTCAGGTTTTCAGGGCTGCCCGCGTCCGCCTATGACGGCGGCTATGATTATGCGTTGCGGGTGCAGGTATCAGGTTCGCAGAGCCTTGTCAACTGGTTCCTGAATGTTTGTTCCGACCGCTCGGAGTTTTCCTATTCCGACCCGTTCGGCAAAACGCACGCAGTCACCATCGAGGATGACAGGCTTTTGTTCTCCCTCGCTGACCATGAGCTGTACGACGGGACGATCACCCTGAGGAAAAAGGCCTGATGAAGACTCTCAACCAGAACTTTGTAAGCTTCAAGGACATGAAAGCGTCCGCGCCGGTGCTGCTCGCGGATTTCTTTCTGCCTGGTGGCACGGCATACCTGTCCACAAGGCAGTTAGCTCCAAATCCCGGCGGGCCGGAATACTCGGGGCGGATTATCGACTGGAGCACGGGTGCGTCTGTAAGCGGTATGTTTGAAGCATGCCTTTCAGAGGCAACAGTCGAGTTCGCCAGCTTTGGCACGCCTTCTTTGTCGGACCTGTTTGGCCAATACGGGCCTGAAGGTTCTATGGTTGACCTCTTCCTGTGGTTTGAGGGGCTAGCGTATGCGGACAGGGAACCGCTTGGTAAATTCGTCGTCTCATCCCCTGTAGAATATACGGAGAAAAGCGTTACCCTCCGGCTGGTGAGCGCGTTCATGAAGAGGGACAAGGCCGTCGGGAAGATTATTTCCAGGGCCGATTATCCAGGTGCAGATCCTGATGCTGTTGGCAGGCACGAAAACATTATTTACGGGTCTGTCAGAAATGTACCGTGTCCGTCAATAGTCGCGGGCGCAGCAAGCAGGCTTGTGGCGGATATAACCGCTTCCCAGGTGACGGGGATTGAGCTTTCAATGACTGCGGACGAGATAGAGTTCCCATCAGCCGGTACGCTCCAAATAGAGCATGAGAAGATAGCTTATACCGGTATTTCTAACCGGGTACTTACCGGCGTTACGCGCGCGGCTTACGGTACTACGCTGGATTCCCATAAAAAGGGCTCGCTCGCATTCGAGGTGCGAAGCGATTTCACTTATCTGGCAGCCGGCCATCAAGTAAAATCCATCGGGGATGTTTATATTGACGGCGTGCGCGTTATAAATGGCATAACCCGATTCCCAGACAGCGGAGGGAAGGCGAAGTTTGTCCTTGACGGGATGTTCACGCTTGAAAAGTCGGTTTCCTTAAGCGTCAGCGAGGGCAGCCATGAACATGAAAGCCCTCAATGGACTGGCATCGGGTCGAAGACCACAACTTCGCGCTGGACGGCATCGGTAAACCCCGGTTGGACAACAGACGAACACGCCGGAAAGGCACTGAAAGATTCGACGGGCAGCTATTTTCTCATCGTAGGAAACGGACAGAATTACCTCGACCTGACCAGCGTTGAAGCTAAGCCGCTTGCCTCGGGAACATACGAGGCTACAGTAGTGCGGACGGTAATGCAGACGGTTTACCAGGATACCTTTGCTGCCAAATTCAATGCCCCGTCGGCAGGCACTGAAACCGCGCTCTGCGACGGCAACATGAACAGCATTTGTGCAATCATGGTATCGAGCGGTTTTGTCGACACTACCCGCTCAATAGGGCTTTCAGACCGAGGGAAGATTGTCGGCGCGAAACTATGCTCAATGCGCGGCCATTCCGTTTACAGCGGCAGTGGAAGAAGCATGATACAAGGCGGTATATTCGGCGGCCAATATTGCGAAGGCGGAGGCTCGGTCGCCGGAACCTGTCGCACAACACTTGCTCGTTCGACACAGGGAGCGGTTGGCTGGCAGGATATTTCAAATATGACCATCCGCTCAACCTATGTATCAGGCGCGTCGGCGGCATCGTGCTCTGAGCATTGGGTGGAGGTGTATTATATCCCTTACGGCGGAGGGGCCTCGCCTGCAAAAGGTGTGTCGCTGTCGGGAAACTCTACAGCCGAACTGACAGTAGGACGAACCGTAACCTGCGATGTCGACGGCTATCAGGACGATGCTATCGGGACATTTACGGGCACGCCGAATGCCTTGATAGAAAATCCTGCCGACGTTATAAAGCATTTACTTGTGAACCATTCCGGTATGTCTGTTTCCGAAGCGGGCCCTTCGTTCATGACTGCCCGGACCGCCCTCGCAACGGCGGTCCCAGGAGGCTACAAATTTGCCGGGGTGGTTGACAGGGGCGCGAATGTCCTCTCCATAATCCGGAGGATGTGCCTTCAGTCGAAGCTTGCATTCAGGCATGACGGTATTTCCGCAAGCCTGAAATTTGCCCATACCATGTTTTCCGACCCGGACAAGACCATTGCTCCCGGGATGGTGAGCCTGGGAAGCGTGAAGGCAGGCTTTACAAATGCCACAGATGCCATTAACAGGCTCGCGGTATTTTATGACAGGGATAATACAAGGCCCGGTACTTCACCGGAAGATTTCTTTGCATCGGTTCAAAGTTCCGCCTTATTCCCGGAGTCGGGCGATGCCTTGTCAATCAGCAGGCTCGGAGAACGCAGTCAGGCAAGCCCTATGCTGCTCACCTTCATACGAAGCGCAGCGACTGCTTCAGACCTGAGGGATTATTACATCTCGCGCTGGAAAGATGTTAGAAAGCGGGTAGGGCTTTCGGTATTTCTTGATAACTTCGAGATAGAACAGGGAGATATTGTTTTGCTCAACCTTGTCGGCCCCGCATGGGATTTGCGAGGGGTACCCTTCATGGTTGAGGTTACGGCGTTCAGGCCGCGCAATGTAAAAGGCATTCCGGCTGAAATACAACTTACGGCGGTGGAGGTGGGATGATGCCTGATTGGTTTGTCGCACTGCTTGTACCGGCCCTGGGTTTTCTCCTGGGGTTTTTTTATACCCGCACGATGCGGGCGGCTGACTCTATGCCGGAGAAATACATGACCAAATCAGACTGTCTTCAATGCAGGAGGGATTGCCAGAGGATGCGAGATATGACGCGTGAGGATATCTTTCAGCGGCTCGATAAATTTGACGAAAAATTAGACCGGCTCTTCGAACTGCTTATGGGATGGGCAAATGGCAAATCCTAAAACAGGGAGCAGAAATGGGGATGTGCTTGCCGGGCTTTTGCCGGAGGTCGCGGTCATTGCGGAAAAACACCTCGCCCTCTGCCTGAAAGTCGGCATCGAGTTGGTAGTTGTACAATCGTTCAGAAGCATCGAGGAACAGGCGAGGCTGTATGCGATTGGCAGGACAGTTCCGGGCAGAAAAGTTACAAACGCGCGGCCGGGCAGTTCCTGGCATAATTTCCGCCGGGCTTATGATGTCGCGGTGATGGAAGATGGGGAAATAACATGGGCAAGCTCGAAATATTCCGAGGCCGGCGAAATCGGTAAATCGATAGGGCTTGTTTGGGGCGGTGATTTCAAGAGCGTGCGCGGGGACCTGGGTCATTTTGAGTATCACCCCGGTTTGACAATTGCGCAGGCAAAAAACGAGGAGAGACGAAGATGAAAAAGTGGTATTTATCCAAGACGCTATGGACAAACATCGTTGCCGCTGCCGCAGTTATATTGCAGGGACTGACCGGCAAGGAGCTTTTCGATGCCGCTACGCAGGCAGTGCTGATATCGGCAATCAATGTTGCGCTCAGGCTTGCCACAAGGACGGAAGTGGTCTGGTGATGGCGGGGGCGGTTGCGGCTGTCGCGGCAGCGGTCTCGGCTTTAGCGGGGCTTGTTCTTTATCTGTTAAGACGGAACGACAGCCCGGACAAAAAATTGCAGGAACAAGCCCGGGCATTTCAGGAAGATGTAAAGGATTTTGATGAAGCCATCTGCAATCATGACGGGGAAGCGCTCAGCCGTTTATTTATCGGTCTTGACGGCATGCATGCTTCTGACAAGCTGCACAGCCAGGACGGTCGTGATACCGGCGGACAGGGAAATAAGGCCGCTTCCTGACGGCAGGTACTCCGTAAGCCCCGGGTGGCTGCGTGAAAGGTTTATCATTGAGCGGAGCTTTCGCGGAAGCATCGGACGAGGGGATACAGGGGAAATAGAATGAGATATTTTGCAGTGGTTATTATATTCGTATGCGGCGCCTTGGCTGGTTGTCCAGTGGGATACTCGGAAATGCTTCCGCAGTCCCAGTCGATAGCGGAAGCAATTAAACTCAGGAACGAGTACGCCGTCTCCTCTGACGGCACGCTGTGGAGGGCGTTCGTGAACCGGACTGGTTATGAACGCTGGCAGAAGTCGTCCATGCCTTCCGGTATGGTCGCCGACAGCGGGCACGGGTATGCGAGCATACTGCAGAGCGTGAACGGGTCTTTGTTGAACCCTGCCATTCCTCGCAGGACGCTTCGGGATACGAACAAAAAACTCTGGGGTCAAAGGATAGACACAACAGGCAACATGGCCTTTCAAGCTTACAGCTCGATGCTAACGTTTGTCATGCCGCTGACCAGAGATTTAAAATATTACAAAAAAGACGGAACGGCCGGGAACGGTACTTTCTCCAGGTCATCGGCGGCCTGGTATCAGGACGCGTCCGGGCTTTGGACCCAGGCGGCGGTTAATATGCCGCGGTTTGGGTTTTACAATTCAGGGACGGACACAATACCGGTCTGGACGAAAGGCGGGCTCTTGTCTGAGGGCAATACGACAAACCTGCTGCTTTACTCCGAGCAGATGGACAACTCCGTCTGGTGCAAGATAAATGCTGCCGTCATGAATAATAGAGCGAGCGCTCCGGCATTTGGGCTCGCTACGACGGCTGACAGGATAAAACCTAAACTGGGCGGTGCTGTATTCCAGAAATATAGTTCGGCCTCGCCGCTTACGCAAGGGTATTACAATTTCTCGCTGATGGCCATCTGTCATGTCCCCGCGCTTAAAGCTGCACTTTCCATCAGGAAGGGCAACGGAGCCTTTGCCAACATGACCGCGACGTTCAACCAGGCGGCGTACAGGAGGGCTTCGGTGATGAAAAATTTCACCGGTACTTTCAGGTCCATAGAGGCGCGGATAACCTTCACCCACGCGACTTCTCTTATGACCGTATGGGGCGCCCAGCTGGAAAATAACCAGTCGCCTACCAGCTATATTCCGACCGCAGGCGCGACGGCCACCAGGACTGCCGACAGCCTGACGGTTCCGGCGGCCGGGAATATGGATGATGCGGCGGGTAGCCTGCTGCTTACGCATCGGCCGCAGTTGATTGGTATCGGGCCGACATCTACCTACTCAAATCTATTAAGGTGGAGCAGTGCGGTAATGAGCCGGGCCCTTTCATCTTCGAGCATTACTGCAAACGATGGCACAATTCAGGTCGGAGCCCCGATAACCGGCGGGTGGTCTGCCAGAGATTACAGGCTTGCATTGACCTGGGGCGGCGGGAATATGAAGATCTATGACCTCAACGACAATACCAGCAGTTCCTCCCTGTACGATGGTAGTTGGAACGGAGCGGCTTCCATTTCGGTCGGGTCTTATTCGGGAACGAATTCCTGCAACGGTTTTATCCGTGACCTGCGGATTTGGACTACCAAACTATTGGATTCGGAGGTGAACGCGCTATGAGGATACTATTATTTCTAATAGTGGAATTAATGGCCCTGCTATTCCTTTCATTCCAGGCGCAGGCAGGAGAGAGAAACTATCTTGTGGCCGCGCCCGCAACAGTAGACCTTGAAGCAGTCTGTTCGGAACACCCCGGGTATGAGCATACGGTAATTATCGGCTCGCCGCGAGGTTCGATGACATGGCTGAAATGCGAAGGATATCCGGACGAAATCCTGGCCGCGGGCTGCAGGATGCTCGGCTCCACTTATTCCGAGGTATTTTCAGACCCTGATTCGCTTGGCGAATACAATGCAATATTCCAGCCGGACTCGCAAGGCAGCCCAAGGCCGTTCGGTGTGTTTATGGGCTGTGAAAAGGAGATGGGACTATGAAAAAGGCCGTGCTCATTGCGCTCGCAATAGTATTTGTATTTGCCGTGGCCTGCTCTGCCGGGGACGGCACGGTTAATAAAGCATGGCGCGAATGTTTTCAGGTCCTGGATATTTCTGGATCCCCGCGTACTAACTGTGCACTGTCGAGGTTTGGAGCAAGCTACAAAAAAGACCTTGCATCGGCGAGTCTTCCGGTGTCGTTCAGGAATATGACAGGCCAGGGAATTTATATCATGAGCGCCACGCCTGTCAGTCCGGGTGATTATCTCGGTTTTATAACATACTCGGGGCAGAGCGTTGGAACCGTTACAGCCATAATCAGGGCGTATGATTTAGATACGCACTTCGCCGCTTTGTCGCCTAAATTCCAGAACCTTTCGTCACAGCAGAGTAGAGATATCGCCGCCCTGCACATCCGGTTCAACAACGAGTCGTCACTGGAGGCGAAGGTGCCGAGGAACCCGTTGCTGGCAAATGACCCCCGGATACCGGCCACGGTAATTTCGACAGGTGCGGAAGTGGCAAAGGCAGCGGACTGGACTGAGGCAAGGGCCGTGAAGATGGACTTGCTCGATGCGCCGATAAGTTCGCGGCTGGCGTCAGGGGCGTATATCCTTCCGGATAATGCCGGCATCGCGGCTATAAAGGCCAGGACGGACAACCTGCCAGCCGACCCGGCATCGGGCGCACAGCTGCTTACCAGGGCGTCACAGGCGAGCGTGGATTCACTTGGAATTCCTGCGCAGTCAGCTGCCCTTGAGGCGCATGACGGGGATATCAAGGCAGAGCTTGCCAGCCACGGCAGCGGTCTTTGGAGTGCTGCGGGGACTGTCTCCGTATTGCCGTTTCAAGGGAGTATAACGAGCGCGTCGGCCCTGCTTGACAAGGATGTGCATATTGTCCGGGGGGACAGCGTTGCTATCCCTTACTCGGCGGGAACCGACCTGACCGGGTGGGATGTGTGGTTCGCGGCAAAGGCCGGTCCGGCGGATAATGTTTATGTTATCGAGCCGCGCAGTATTACCGCATATGAGACAAACCCGTTGACGGGAGGCGGCCTGATAAACCTGACCACGTCGGATACCTCTGTACCCGCAAGAAAATATGTGGCAGAGATTGAACTGCGCAAGGGCGCAGAAGTTAAGACCCCGTTACGCTTCTACCTTTGGATAGACCAGGATGTCATCCGTTAGGCATATTTTCAGGAGCCAACGCTTATAAGATTATTCCAAATGGGCATCCCGGCGTGTGAATTTATGATAAAATATACATAGAGCGGTAAAAATAAAGCGAGGTGATTAGCTATGCTTAGAAAATTATTTTATACTGAAGCAGGATGGCCTGCGCTGGCGCTGCGGCTTTCTCTCGGGGTGGTATTTTTTGCCCACGGATCCCAAAAAGTGCTGGGTTGGTTCGGAGGATACGGTCTGTCCGGTACTTATCACGCGTTCGTAGGCATGGGAATCCCGCCGATTTTTGCGGTTTGCGCGATAGCGGCTGAATTCCTGGGCGGTATCGGGCTTCTGCTTGGCCTCCTGACGAGGGTTTCGGCATTCGGGATAGGGATGGTTATGATTGTCGCGATAGCCACGGTGCACAAGGACATCGGGTTCTTCATGAACTGGTTCGGCCAGCTCCCGGCCGGGAAGGAGGGGTTCGAATACCATCTTCTGGCGGTTGGCATGGCGGCAGCCCTGCTCATAGACGGGGGCGGCAAGCTCTCGATAGACTCTGTCATCGCTCGCAGACTAAGGTGAGGTAGGCGGATGCCCATAAACAGGCTCCAGCGTTATCTGGATGAAAAAAAAGTGCATTATGAAGTCCTCGGCCACTCCGAGGCATATACTGCGCAGGAGGTGGCCCAGTCCATGCACATAAAGGGGCGATACCTTGCAAAAGTAGTCATAGTCAAGAGCGAAAGTGGCTATATTATGCTGGTATTGCCTGCGGACAGGTCGGTGGATATATCCTCGTTAAGAGGTGATTTGGGGTTGCGTATGATGGCCCTTGCCACCGAGGGAGAGCTGAGGATGCTCTTTCCCGACTGCGAAGTCGGAGCTATGCCGCCCTTTGGAAACCTCTACCGGCTCCCTGTTTATGTAGAGAGGTCGATTTCCGAGGAGGAGTTTATAGTTTTTCAGGCGGGGACCCATCACGAGGCCGTCAGGATGAGCTACGATGATTATGCCTCGCTTGTAGGCCCGCAGGTTTTTCAGGCCAGCAGAAAGGCTGCCTGACTAATTGTCCGTCTGAAGGAACATATATACTCCCGCCGAGAAGAAAAGCATGTTGGCGAGCCAGGCGGCAAAGAACGGCGGGAAGCGCCCTGCGTGCCCGAGGGACATAGAGAACGAATATATGAGCCAGTAGCTTATGGCGATAACTACCGAAATGCCGATGCCGAGCGCCATGCCCCCGCTCCTTGAGGTTTTCAGGGAAAAGGGGATTGCAACTATTACCATTATTATATTGGCGAGAGTGAAAGATACCTTGCCGTACAGGTCAACAATGTATTTCTGTGGGTTGTAACCCTCGCGTCTGAGCCTGTCGATGTAGTTGTCAAGCTCAGAGAAAGTCATCTCCTCGGACAACCTCTCTACTCTTCTGAAGTCCTCGGGTTTCTCCGGCAGGTCTATAACCTGCTCCGTAAAGCTCTGTACCTTCAACCCGCCCTTCCTGCTTCCGTTCTTAAAATCATAGGTGACTCCATTTTTGAGTACCCAGCGCCCGTTGTCCCAGTGCATTTCTTCGGCATCCCTGCGGCGCACCAGATGAAAATCGTTGTCCAGGCGGTAGAAGGTAATACCAAAGCAGGTGGGTATGTCCTTCTTGAACTCTACAAGCCCAATATTTACTATCTCGCCGTCCGGGCCCCGAAACCATAGCCGGTCATGCTTCAAAGACGGCAGCACCGGCTGTTTCTCGATTTTCACCTTTTTTATATATTCAGACTTGGTATTGCAGTACGGGATTACAGTTTCGTTTGCCCAGAATATCATGCCGGACAGCAACAAGGCCACGGTTATTATCGGCGCTGCTATGCGGGACAGGGGTATGCCGGACGCCTTCATCGCTACCAGCTCGTTGTTTTTGGACAGCATCCCGAGCGATAACAGGGTAGAAAGAAGCACCGCGAGAGGCATTACCGTAAATATGATGTTTGGCAGCTGGTAGCCTAAGTAGCGGAGGACGTCCACGACGGCGGCCCTGTGCTCAATATAGTCGTCCAGCTTCTCTATGAAGTCGCCTATAATGAAAAGCAGGATGAACGCGGACAGCGTAAAAGCGAAGAACCGCCCAAATTCCTTGAGGATATATCTGGTCAGTATCCTCATCCTCGAAGCCTCCGGGCCTTGAAATTGCGCCTGATGCGGTCAACATACATCTTGACCGAATCCAGCGTAACAGATTTCTCTCTGGCCGTCATAATAGTCAGGTACACACCAAGCGCGCCTACCATGAGGTTTGGCAGCAGCACGGCGACGAGCGGGTTGAGGTTGCCCCCTGACGCCAGGTTTTCCCCGCCTTTCATCAGTGTATAATAAAGTGCAAATATCGCGAGAGCGACCGTTATTCCGGCCGATTTGCCGGAGCGTCGTGAATACATGCCGAGGGGCGGGCCTATTATGCCGAATACTATGCATGCAAACGGGACGGTAAATCGCTTGTAATATTCTGTAAGCAATGGGTACTTCTTGTCTGCCTGAAGGTTCAGCTCTCCGGCCAGTTTCCTTAGTTCCCCCAGCGACATCTCTCTCTTGCCTTTTTTATCCAGGCTCTCCGAAAAAAATTTGTCGTAGAGGTTTATCGTAACTGTATTCTTGTCGAAATTGATCTCCTGGTAGGCGCTCTTCTCCTTGCCGGTCCCCCGTTTGTGGATGCTGCCGTTGGTCAGGTTGAGGTATGCGCAGCCAGACTCAAAATCGAGGTCCATCACTCCTGCCTGGGCAATTATTACATACGGCTCTGCAGGGTTCCGCTCGTCGGATATGAACACCCCATGCATCTCGTTGGGCGATGGGGTCTTTTGCGCATAAATAACAAAATTTTTGAAGGAATCGTTGAAGGTTTCCTCCTCAAGCCCGGAGAACGCCTTGCTCTTTGCGAGCACGAAGAGGTCTCGCTTGAAACTCCTTGCCTTTTCGGGTCCGAGATATAACGAAAAGTACGATGTCAGAAGCGTGGCCCCGAGCGCAAGTGCGAGGACCGGCGCCATCAGGCGGTAGGCCGAGAAGCCGGTTGCCTTGAAGGCCGTAGTCTCGCAGTCGGTGGAAAAACGGCCGAACGCCACCAGAGCGGCCAGCAGCACGGCCATCGGGATAGTGATTGTGAGGAATGAAGGCATTATATAGGAGACGAGTTTGGCGACCTCCCATAAAGAAACGCCTTTGTTTACCACCAGTTCCGTCAGCCTGAATATCTTGTTTATAAGCAGGACGAAGGTGAAGAGCAGGAGGCCTAACAGGAATGGTGGTATAAATTCCTTTATTATGTATTTATCAATAATCTTCACGACGAACAAAGTTTATAGGAACAAACGGCCTTTGTAAACATCAAACTTATAAAAAAAGCTTGACGGTTTTGAAGTATGGTATTATGATTTCTAACTTACCCTATAAGTGATTAAAAATGTTTTTATTCTTCCAAAAAATAGGCGCTCTCGTGCTCGGCTGGCTCAGGGAGATGGGCAGGATGTTCGTCTTCCTCGGTGAAACCGTCTACTGGACCTTCATACCGCCCCTCAAATTCGGCAGAGTAATCCGGCAGATAGGCTTTATCGGCGCAAAAAGCGCGCCTTTGATTGTCCTGACCGGCGCGTTTACCGGCATGATACTGGGGTTGCAGGTATATTACACCCTTACTAAGTTCGGTGCCGAGGCATATCTGGGGCCCGCCGTGGCCCTATCCCTCATCCGGGAACTCGGCCCGGTCCTGGCCGCCCTGATGGTAACGGGCAGGGCGGGGTCCGCGTTGACGGCCGAGATAGGCATCATGCGGATAACCGAGCAGGTGGACGCGCTCGAATCGATGTCGCTTTCTCCGTACCGCTACCTTGTCGTCCCAAACCTGCTTGCGGCGCTGGTATCGTTTCCGCTGCTTGCATCGATATTCAACGTGGTCGGCATCTGGGGCGGATACCTCATCGGCGTCAAGCTCCTGGGTCTTAGTTCGGGCACCTATTACTCGGGCATCGAGGGTTTTGTCGTGCTCCGGGATGTAACGGACGGGCTCATTAAGTCGCTCTGCTTCGGCGCCATCGTAGTATGGGTGAGCTGCTATCAGGGCTATTATACCCGCCACGGCGCGGAGGGCGTCAGCCGGGCGACCACTACCTCCGTGGTCATGTCTTCAACCCTGATACTTGTTTGGGACTATTTCCTGAACTCGGTTATGTTATAAATTATGATACAAGTACTCGGGCTGCATAAATCATTCGAGGGCCAGCAGGTCCTGAGGGGCGTCGATTTCTCGGTGAACACCGGCGAGGTCTTTGCTGTCATAGGCGGCAGCGGGCAGGGAAAGAGCGTATTGCTGAAGCACCTGCTCGGCCTGCTGAAGCCGGACAGCGGCCAGGTATTGGTGGACGGAGAGGATATAAGCCAGCTGGCCGGCCCGGCGCTCTACCGCCTCAGGGACCGTTTCGGGTATCTCTTTCAGGGCGGCGCCCTGTTTGACTCCCTGACCTTGTTCGACAATGTAGCCTTCCCGCTCCGCGAGAAGACGAAGCTGTCCAGGCGGGATGTAAGGGACAGGGTAGAGGAAGAGCTGGCCAAGGTCGGGCTCTCGGGCATGGGCCACAAGTACCCGGCGGAGGTATCCGGGGGCATGAAAAAGCGCGCGGCATTTGCGAGGGTGCTCGTTATGCGGCCGCAGATCGTCCTGTTCGACGAGCCGACCACCGGGCTCGACCCGGTCCTTGTCGATTCAGTTCACAAGCTCATCCTCTGGGGCAAGAATGCTTACGGGTTCACTGCGGTGATAGTGACCCACGAGATACCGGAAATTTTCAGCGTGGCAGACCGGATAGGGATGCTGTCCGGCGGCGTGATGTTGGAAGTCGGGACCCCGGATGAGATACAGAATTCAAAAATACCGGAAATATACAGGTTCGTGCGCGGCATATCCGATACTGCCGCGGTATCAGGAGGCTTAGGATGAACAGGTACAGCTTGGAGGTCCTTGTCGGGGTTTTCGTACTCGTCGGGCTTATCGCCCTCGGATACCTTTCTATAAAGCTCGGCAAGATGGAGGTACTCGGCAGCAAGGGCTACGACATAGTGGCGGAGTTCTCGGATATCGGCGGGCTGAAGGCAGGCTCTTCCGTCGAGATAGCAGGCGTCGAGGTCGGCCGGGTGACGACCATCAGCCTTAAGGATTATCAGGCGCTGGTGCGAGTCAGGATGAACGAAGGCGTCAAGCTCCAGGACGACTCGATAGCCTCCATAAAGACCAAGGGGCTTATCGGCGAGAAGTTCATGCAGTTGACCCCGGGCGGGTCCGATTCCATTATCAAGCCTGGAGGCAGGCTCCGCGAGACTGAATCCGCGATTGATTTCGAGAGCCTCATATCAAACTATATATTCGGTAAAGTGCAGTAAATGGGCAGGGAGGCGCACATGGCGGGACGCATACGGAAAAGTGTTCTACTCATGTTCTTCATACTCGGGGTTGCCCTGAGCAGTGCGGGCGGCGCGCTCGCTGCCGAAGGGGCCGGGAAGAAAGTCCTGACGCTCGACGACTGCATATATCTCGCGGTCCACAACAGCACCGCGGTAAAAGCCGCGGAGTTCGAGGCCGAGGTCTATCGCAGCAAGAAGGCCCAGGCAGATGCGGCCCGCTATCCCCAGGTCGAAATGCTCGCGGTCGGAAGCGCGTCTCCGAGGGCGAGGCTGAAGCCTAACTCCAGTTCCGAGTCCGAGACTAACATCAACAACCCCTCCTATGACGGCGTCTTCGGCAGGGCCGATGTACAGCTTATCCAGCCGCTCTATACTTTCGGAAAGATAGACTCGTACCGCAAGGCAGGCGAACACGGGGTCAAGGCATATGAGGCCGGAGCGAGGCTGAAGGCTACCGAAATAGCGCTCCTTGTGAAGGAGGCATATTTTGGCCTTCTGCTGGGGCGTGAGATAAAAGGCCTTTTGTCCGACCTAAAGGGTTCGCTCGACAAGGCCACGGACAAAGTCAACGACCAGCTCGAGGCCGAAGCGCCGGGCGTGGACCAGGTCGACCTCTTCAAACTCCAGACTTACCAGGGCGAGATCGGCAAGTATATCGCGCTGGCGGACGAGGGCATCGAGAAAGCCTACTTCGGGCTCAGGGTGCTCACGGGCATCCCGGACGCCCAGGAGTTCGACATCTCGGAAGAGTACCTGGTCCCTGCGGAATACGGGGTGGAGGACTATAATACCTACCGCTCGGCGGCTCTCAAACAGAGAATCGAGTTCATCCAGTTAAAGGAAGGCCTCCTTGCAAAGAAGGCGCTCGTGGATGTCGAGAAGGCCGACTTCTATCCGCAGGTTTTCCTGGCGGCCTTTTACTCGCTCGCCGGGGCGACGAACCGCGACCACTTAAACAACGCCTATATAACGGACGAATTCAACCATAGGAACGGCGGCGCGGTACTCGGCCTGAAATGGGCTCTCGACTTTGGGATAAGCTCGGGCCAGGTGCGCGAGGCGCGTGCCGAATATATGAAGCTGAAGATGACCCAGGCCTACGCAAAAGAAGGAGTCCCATTCCAGGTCAAGGAAGCGTATCTCCAGTTGAACGAGAGCAATACAGAGATCAAGGCGCTTTCCGGCGCTTATAAAAATGCAAAACAATGGCTTGTGACTTCAATGGCCAACTTCGACCTGGGCGTCGGCGAGGCGAGGGATATCGCAGATTCCGTCAACGCATACGGCAGGCTCAGGGCGGATTATTTCAGGGCGGTATTCAACCAGAGGATGGCGATAGCAAACCTCGACCACGCTACCGGCAGAGATGCATCGGACATTGCATATAATGTCAATACCACGCCGATGAAGAAATTCGGACCGGAGCCGGAGAAGAACGAAACGGAGGAGTTAAATTAAATGAAATTCAGCGGACTGCTTACCGCCGCGCTTGCGGCTATGCTGGTTATAATGGTCCCGGCGGCGGCGATAGCCGGCGCACCGACCGACAGGGTGCGTCTTGCCGCGGACAAAGTAATTTCGATATTGAAGGACCCCGCGCTGAAGCCAAAGGCAAAGGAAGCCGAGAGGCGCGCAAAGATAATGAAGGCGGTCCGCGATGTGTTCGACTTCGAGGAGATGGCCAAGCGTTCCCTCGGCCAGTACTGGCGCCAGCGCTCTGACGCCGAGAAGAAGGAGTTCACGGACCTCTATGCCGACCTGCTTGAGCGCTCATACATTAACAGGATAGAGAGCTATTCCGACGAGAAGATTGTATACAGCGCCGAGAAGGTTGACGGCGATTTCGCCGTCGTCCCCTCCAAATTTATCACGAAGCGGAACGAGGAAATTACGGCGGACTACAAGCTCATGCAGAAGGGCGGCACATGGTTTGTCTACGACATGGTTATTGAGAATGTCAGCCTCGTAAACAACTACCGCATACAGTTCAACAAGATAATAAGGACCTCTTCATACGAAGAGCTCGTGAGGAAGATGAAGAACAAGCGCGAATCGGAAGCGCTTGCAGCCCCGGGCGCGGACGCCGGGAAGTAATTATCTGATAATTTAATATAAAACAGGCCGGGAAGGTGATTTGGAGTCTTTTATCAGACTTCTTTATCTCTGACCTGGCTTTGTGCCGTTTTTGGACAAATTTTTGGAAAAACAGAAAGGAATTTTCATATGCGGTTTCCCATTCAGCTCAATGCCTCGCTTACGGCCTACCTGATAAAAAAGAAGATGGCCGGCGAGAAGCGTTTTCCGCTGGTGCTCATGCTTGAGCCGCTCCACAAGTGCAACCTCGCCTGCGTCGGCTGCGGCAGGATACGCGAGTACAAGGACACCCTTGCGGACACGATGACGCTTAAGCAGTGCCTTGACGCAGTAGTCGAGTGCGGCGCTCCGGTCATCTCGATTTGTGGCGGCGAGCCGCTGCTTTATCCCCAGATAGGCGAACTTGTGCAGGGCGTGCTCGACCTGAAGCGCCACATCTACCTCTGCACGAATGCAATCGAGTTAGAGAAATCGCTCGACAAATTCAAACCGTCGCAGTACCTGAACCTGAACTTCTCGATCGACGGCATGGCCGAAAACCAGGACTCGTCGAGGAACAGGAAGGGCATCTTCGAGCTTCAGATAAAGGCAATGAGGGAGGCCAAGAGGCGCGGTTTCAGGGTAGTGGTAAATACCACCCTCTATAAAGAATCGGATGTGCTTGAAATAGAGAAGCTCTTCGACCTCCTGACCGAGATCGGCGTGGACGGCATCGAAGTGACGCCGGGATTCAATTACGATGCGGTCGGCAAGGACATATTCCTCGACCGTCAGCAGACGCACGAAAAGTTCAGGCACATTGCGAAGATAGCGCACAAGTACCGCCTCTTCAATACGCCTCTTTATATGAAGTTTCTCACCGGCGAGCGGCATCTCGACTGCACTCCTTGGGGCAATGCGACCGTCGGCCCGCAGGGCTGGAAAGGCCCGTGCTACCTCATAACGGACGGGCATTATAAAAGTTACAAAGAGCTTATGGGCAACACCGACTGGGACAGGTTTGTAAAAAGGGAGGACCCCAGGTGCGCCAACTGCATGGTGCATTCCGGTTGCGAGGCCACCGCGGTAAGGGAAGTCGGAAAGAGTTTTAGGGATGTTATCGACATAATAAAATGGAACCTTGCTTGACGCTGGAATGCTTTTCGCGTATATTGTTAGAAACGCTTATTAATGCGGGCAGACCGCAGTCAAATATTCTCGTGAGGGAGTGGGATGGACGAGTTGGTTGACTCTTACATAAATTCCAAGAAGAGCTCTCCGAAAAAACTGACACCGCAGGGGCTGGAGGGTGCTATAGGGCGCATCCGCCGCTATATCCTCGGGGTACAGGACCCTCTTGAGGGTTTCTGGGTGGACCAGCTCGAAGCGGACGCCACTATCTCAGCCGAATACCTGCTCCTGCTGCACGCCGTCGGCCGCGTGGACAAAGACAAGGAGGCGCGTCTCTGCGCCTACATCAAGTCTATCCAGATGGAAGACGGCGGCTGGTATATCTACAAAGGCGGCCCGAGCGATATCTCGGCCACTATCAAAGCATACTTCGCCCTGAAGCTCGCGGGCGTCTCTCCCGACGAGCCTTTCAT
>DASXVI010000294.1:0-2680 GCA_036504315.1 Nitrospirota bacterium | reverse complement strand
TTCCGAAGGGAGCTTCCCGGAAGAGCACAAGGGCGTCTATATGAGGCCCGAGGAAACCCGTGCGATTTTCGAGGACAAGGGCTGGAAGACGGTGGTCGCGTTCCAGACGCGAAACCCGATGCACCGCTCTCACGAATATCTTGTAAAGATAGCCATCGAGATGATGGACGGCTGTTGCATACATATGCTGCTCGGCAAGCTCAAGGAAGGCGATATCCCGGCGGATGTCCGTTCCAGGGCGATCGATGCCTTGGTCGAAAATTATTTTGTCAAGGACACCTGCCTGGTATCGGGCTACCCGATGGAGATGCGCTATGCCGGGCCACGGGAGGCGCTGCTGCACGCGGTGTTCAGACAGAACTACGGCATGAGTCACCTGCTGGTCGGCCGCGACCACGCAGGCGTGGGCGACTATTACGGGCCTTTCGACGCCCAGACGATATTCGACAGGATACCGGCGGACGCGCTTGAACTGAAGCCTATCAAGATAGACTGGACCTTCTACTGCAAAAAGTGCGACGGCATGGCTTCCGCGCGCACCTGCCCGCATTCCCCCGAGGACAGGCTGACGCTCTCCGGCACAAAACTGCGCCAGATGCTGTCGAAGGGCGAAGAGGTTACGCCGCATTTTTCGAGGCCGGAAGTCCTCAAGGTGCTCCAGGCATATTATCAGACCCTTGTCCCCTAATTCTTGTTTCTGTTGGGTTTTAGCCTGTTTTAAATAGATTTTGAGTTGTCGATATAGTATAATTCCCGGTTGGAGGGCGTGACGCCGCCCACAGCCGGGTTTTTTATTTTAAACGGGTCCACCAGAGCATGCCTGAATACAGAGAAACTGACATCATCGTCCCGGTTTACAACGCCCCCGAAGACCTCCGGGAATGCGTGGATTCCGTGCTCAAGCATACGGATGCACCGTACCGGCTTGTTATCATAGACGACAACAGCACGGACGGCGGCGTGTCGGAGTATCTCGACGCTCTTGAAAGGCGCGGGCTTGGTAATGTAGTCATAAAACGCAACGGGGCCAACCTGGGCTTCGTGGGGACGGTTAACCGGGGCATGGGTGAGAGCGGGTCGGATGTCGTCCTGCTGAACTCCGATACGGTTGTAACCCCCGGATGGCTGGGCAGGATGAGGGAATGCGCGTACAGCGACCCCTCGGTTGCGAGCGTCACACCGCTTACTAACAACGGGACTATATGCTCTGTCCCGAACTTCTGCGAGGACAATGCGCTGCCGGACGGCCTGACGGCCGAAGGCATGGCCGGGCTTGTCGAGCGGGTAAGCATGCGGGCATACCCGAGGGTCCCCACGGGCGTCGGTTTCTGCATGCTGATAAAGCGCGAGGCGCTGAACGAAGTAGGCTTGTTCGACCAGGAGACCTTCGGTCGGGGCTATGCCGAGGAAAACGACTGGTGCTGCCGGGCAAAAGAGCTTGGCTGGACGCACGCCGCCGACGACGCGACATTCATCTACCACAAGGGAGCGATGTCGTTCAAGGGGGACAAGGAGCGGTTAATCGAGGCCAACCTGAAGCTCCTGGTTAATAAATACCCGTACTTCTTCGAGATGATAGACCGATTCATCGCGGATAACCCGCTGTACGACATACAGGAGAATATCCGGTTCAGGTTTTCGCACGCGGCCCGGAAGGGCCCTGCCGTGCTGGTTGTACATGGCCCGGCGGACGGCGTGGAGAAATGGGCCGGGCTTTCCGGATATGAATTTTATTCGCTCGTCTGCTACGGAGGCACCCTTACCCTTCGCGAGCTTTGCGCAGGCGGGACGGAATACCGCTTCAGGCTGCCGCACGCCGTCGATATCCCCTCCTATTCGCACGCGGCCTACGGCGATGCGGTCGAAAAAATAATAGCCACTTTTAAAATCAGCGCGGCGGTCGTCGAGGGCCTTAACGGCCACAGTCTGGAGTTCTTCAAGGCTGCCCGGCGGGCGGGCATTCCGTATGGAATCAACTACTCGGACGCGGTAGCCTGCCCTGCGGGAGACTGCGCGTCTTCGGACGGTGATTATGCCGCTTGCCTGAGGGCTGCGAGGCTTGCGGGCAACCCGGACGCCCTGCTCTCCAAGTGGCGGAATGCGGTCATGGATGCGGTGTCAGGCGCGGCTGCGGTTGCCGGAGCGATACCGGCCGAGGCGGCGGTAAAGGGTTTTGGCGACATTACAGGACGCGCGGGAAAATTTCTGGATACGCTCGGGGTCGGAGAGACGGTTGCTTCCGGCAGGGAGTTCTCCTGGCGGGAGATTTCAGAATCCCGCGCTTGGGACGATACCCGCGTCCGCGAGAGGTACACAGAGAAGCAGAGGCAGGCGTTCGATTACATGATTTCGCTCGCGAACAAGAACCGCAAGGCGCTTGGGCTCGCCAAAGCGCTCTACCAGCTTTTAAGGGGCAGGTGAGCCGGTGGCGGAGTCGAGGGCCGGCAGGTATTTGAGTGAGAACTTCCTCCACGCCAACAGCTCGGGGATATCCAATATCCCGGCGCTCGACGGGTTAAGAGGCATCGCGATACTGATGGTGGTAAGCTGCCACCTCTTCGCGCATTCGGTTTCGGGCGGGCAAGGATTCCAGACAGGGTTCGAACTTTTCGGCGCAAGGGTGAATATGCAGAGTGTGATGATGTCCGGGGCGAACGGTGTGAGGCTGTTCTTCATGTTG
>DASXVI010000293.1:0-8392 GCA_036504315.1 Nitrospirota bacterium | reverse complement strand
TCTCGCCGTCCTTCTCCAGCACCCCGTCGCCGTCAACATCCTTCCAGCCCGCCTCCGCGAGCATCTTCTTTGCCTTCTCCGGGTCGTAGGGGTACGGCTTCACCGCCGGGTTGTACGCCCAGGACTCCGGCGGGAACGGCCCGGTGCAGGGCTGGCCCAGCCCGAGCAGCACGCCCTGGATTATCGAGTTCTGGTCGATGGCGTATGTAAGCGCCTGACGCACACGATTGTCCTTGAACCGCTCGTCCTTGAGGTTCCAGCCGAGGTAGGTATAGTTGAAAGCCGGGTAGCGGAGCTTGTTGAAATGCTCCTTTATGTCCTTCGTATCGGACTGGCGCGAATACTGGAGCGGAGTCAGGCCCATATAGTCTATGCCGCGCGTCTTAAGCTCAAGGAACTCGGTCGCCTCGTCCGGGAGTATCCTCGCGACGAACTTGTCTATATGTGGCCTGCCCTCGAAATAAGTATCGTTGGCCTTCAGGACTATCCGGCTGCCCGAAATCCATTCGTCGAACTTGTACGGGCCGGTCCCGATGGGATGCCGGTTAAACTCGTCCTTGTTCACATCCTTGCCCTCAAGGAGGTGCTTCGGGATGACGCCCATCGCCCATGACTCGACTGCGGGCGCAAACGGCTCGCTGTATGTGACCTTCACGGTGTAGTCGTCCGGGGCCTCGACTTTCGACACCGGGCCGTAGTTCTCGGAGTAGGGGGTCGCGACCGTCGGGTCCTTGACCTTCTCGTAGGTGAACAGGACATCCGCAGAGGTGAACGGGACGCCGTCCTGCCACTTCACATTCTTGCGCAGGTGGAAGGTTATCACGAGGCCGTCCGGGGATACCTCCCAGTTTTCCGCCAGGTCGCCGGTCAGCTTTATGTCCTTGTCGTACTTTACGAGGCCGTTGAAAATCCAGCCGGAGACATCGGCGGAGGCGGTGTCTGTCGCAAGCATCGGGATGAGCCGTTTTGCGTCCGCCCCGAGCGCGGTCGTTATTGTGTTCGGCTCCTTGATGTTCTCGGTCTTGCCTTTGCAGGACACAAGGGCCAGGGCGAGCATGGAGACTGCTATGACGGCTTTTGCGAAGGACCTCACTATTAACCTCCTGCGCTTAAATTCGGATAAAAAAAGGGGCCGTCTGGCCCCTTTCTGGTTTAGAATTCTGTTCGGGCTGCTACTTGCCCTGCGCCGGTGCTGCCGGAGCCTGAGAAGGGGCGGGAGCCGAAGGCATCGCCGGCATTGCCGGACGGGCCGGTGCCGTGTCGGACGGAGCGGGGGCCGATTTTGACGGGGCTTCCGGCTTTACGACCGAGGACTGAAGGCCCTTGCTGGAGTAAAGCGCCAGCGCCAGCGATGTAATCATGAACAGGGCGCCAGCCACGCTGGTGAGCTTCGTGAGGAAGTCGCCCGCGCCCCGGCTGCCGAACAGGGTCTGGGAAGAGCCGCCGCCGAACGACGCGCCAATGCTTGCGCCCTTGCCGGACTGGAGAAGCACCACCAAGACGAGCGTGATGCAGACTATAATGTGCAGTATTGTCAGAAAAAGTACCATAATTCTAAGAAACCTCCAGATTTAAATTCTTTCTTTCTCTTTACGAAAAGAGAAAGAAACAAAGAGAAACGGACATCTTTCCTGCTATCCTTTAAAGTTTACCAGAGCGGTGAAGGAATCGGCCTTCAGGGCCGCCCCGCCTACCAGTGCGCCGTCTATGTCTTCCTTGGCCATCAGTTCGGCCACATTGTCCGGCTTCACGCTTCCGCCGTACTGGATGCGGATTTTGGCCGCGCAGTCCGAGCCGAACCTGCCGGTGAGCCAGCTCCTGATAAAGGCGTGTACTTCCTGCGCCTGCTCGGGTGTGGCCGTCTTGCCGGTCCCTATCGCCCATACCGGCTCGTAGGCGAGGATTATTCCCGCCGCCTGCTCCGCCGATAGGTCCCTCAGGCCGCCCGCAAGCTGGGTCTCTATAACCTTGAACGCGTCGCCCGCTTCCCTCTGCTGCAGTGTCTCGCCTACGCAGACGATGGGTACGATGTCGTATGAAAGCGCGGCAAAGACCTTCTTGTTCACGGACTCGTCCGTCTCGCAGAAATACTGGCGCCTCTCGGAATGGCCGATGATGACATGCGTGCAGCCTGCGTCTTTGAGCATCGGGCCGGACACCTCGCCTGTGAAAGCCCCCTTCGGTTCGAAGTGGATATTCTGGGCGGCAAGCCCTATACCGGTGTTCTCAAGCGAGATCCTGGTCACAAGGAGCGCCGTGAACGGCGGCGCGACGATGACTTCCACATCGGTCCTGCCTGAACAGGTGGCCTTTAATTCCCCCACCAGCTCGAGCGCCTCCGGGATAGTCATGTGCATCTTCCAGTTGCCTGCTATAACGGGTTTTCTTTGCATATCAGCGAATTTTATTTGTTTGGGGTGGTTATGTCAAGCAAAAACTACCTGTCTTCATAGTAGATAAGGTGGGTGGCGGGGCTTCCAAAGCGCAGGATATAGCCCCGGCTCCCGTCCACGAACGCCGGTGTTACATCCTGCCCGAAGAAGTTGTCCGACCATTTCCTGGTTTCGGGCGCCTCGTAAAAGTCCGCATAGGTTTTGGGTTTGCCTCCCCCGGGGTCTATGCTGTAGAGGATAAAGGCCTTCCCGTCCGGGGATATGGCCGCGAGCGGCCGGGTGTTGCCGGGCGGCAGGAGTTCGGTCAAGTCTATAGCGACCGTCCTGCTGCCTGAAAAAGCCGCCTGGACTTCCTGGGCGATGTTCGTCTTTTTCAGGTCGAAGTCCTTGAACATAATGATGTATACGGCCTCGCGCCCGCGCGATACCCATATATCGAACCCGTATGCCGAGCGCTCTATTGAGGTAAGCGCGCCTTCGGTGTCCAGCATGTTTATGAAGGAGGCGTTGCCGCCCTTGAGCCTGAAAAGTCCGCCCATATCCTCGGTCAGCTTGTGGGACTCAAAGAAGGTCTTCTCCCAAACCATGCCGCCCCGGTCGTCGAACAGGACCACCTTCTGGCCCGCTCCCTGGCCCCTGACAGCGGCCACATAGCTACCGTCGCGCGCGATAAAAATCCCCGAGGTGTCCAGCCAGCCATCGATTTTGTCGCCTAAGTCGTAATCCTTCAGCAGCAGTCCGTCGCCGTCATAAAATGAGAGCCTCTGGCCGACCTCTCCCGAGCCGCGGTCGCCGTTTGATTCGTCCACCACGAGCACCCGGCTGCCGTCGTCGGATATATAAACTGCCTTCAGGCCGTATGCGTCCCTCGCTGCGGTAATGGAGAGGAGCTTGCCGTGCGCGTCCTTGTAACGAAGTTCGTAGTAGCTCCCGTCGGTCTGGTATGCGACCGCGTAGAAATTGCCGTTTTCCGAGAGGAATACCCGCGCCGACCTGACCGGGAGCTTACGGCTTGCGCCGGTGTTCTGGCCGGGGAGGGCGGATGTGATGTTGGTCATGGCAATTTTGGGGGCAGCCCCGGCAATCCAAAGCCTCGCGGCGGGCACGGTCAACTCCTTCTCGTCAAGCGCGTCTACTACCGCCGTGCGGCCCCTCTTGTCAATGGATATGACCTTCAAGGGCCGCATATCGGGGGTGACGAGCGTGGCGAGCAGGCGCGAATCGGCGTTCAACGAACTGACGGAAGACGCAGGCGGGTTTAGCCTGAGGTCGAATACGGGTGTTGGAGTGGCGTAGGCAGGCCCGATGCCGGTAAAAAACGAAACCGCGCAGGCCGTGAAAAAAAGCCGGTAAAATGATAATATTTGCATAAATATTGCGGCCCTTTGTGCCGAAAAGCGTAAGTATCAGATAAACCCTGTCCGATTATACCGGATATTTAAGGCCGGGGCAAGCGGGAGGAGTTTACTTTTCCATCCAGCGGGCATATAATGTCGATTCAAAACATTATAGGCGGGCGGATGGTAAAGGTTGGGCTTACAGGCGGGATAGGCTCCGGCAAGAGCACGGTAAGCGGGATGTTCCGCGAACTGGGCGCGCGGGTAATCGACGCGGACCAGCTCGCCAGGGAAGCGCTTGAGCCCGGACAGCCCGCCTACCGGGAGGTCGTCGGGATTTTCGGCCCGGGAGTGGTACAGCCCGGCGGCGGGATAAACAGGAAGGCCGTCGCTGATATCATATTCCAGGACCCCGAAAGGCGGCATAGGCTCGAAGCCGCCGTCCACCCGAGGATATTCGAAGAGGAGGAGCGGCTTACCCGTGAGATTTCCCTTGAGGAACCGCAGGCAGTCGTGCTTTTCGATGCGGCGCTCCTGATAGAGTCCGGCGCGCACTTAAGGATGGACAAGGTCGTACTGGTGTGGTGTAGGCCCGAAACCCAGCTTGGGCGGCTTATGGCCAGGGACGGCATAAGCGCGGCCGAGGCCAGGGCGCGGATATGTTCACAGATGCCGATTAACGATAAAAAGGCCTATGCTACGCATATTCTAGACAACGAGGGGACCATCGAATCGACACGCCTCCAGGTAGAGGGTATTTATTCCGAATTAAAACAATAAGTTGACTTTACGGGCTTTTTTTAATACACTAATTCTTATTTAATTGATAAATAACGAGAAACTGGAGGCAAGGGTTTGAAGGGAGTCAGGCCGATTCGGAAGGCTGTTTTTCCCGCGGCGGGCCTTGGGACAAGGTTTCTGCCGGCAACTAAGGCTTCGCCAAAAGAGATGCTTCCGCTCGTGGACAAGCCGCTGATACAGTACGGTGTCGAGGAGGCGGTGGATTCCGGTATAAGCCAGGTCGTGATAATAACGGGCCGGGGCAAAAGGGCAATCGAGGACCATTTCGACGTTTCCTTCGAGCTCGAACACGAACTTCGCGAAAAGAAAAAGCTCGACCTCCTCGCCGAAGTCGAGAGGATTTCAAGCCTCGTGGAGTTTACATATATCCGCCAGAAAAAGGCCCTGGGCCTGGGCCATGCCGTCCTGTGCGCCTACCCGGCCGTGGACGACGAGCCCTTTGCCGTAATACTCTCGGACGACATCATCTCGGCCGATATTGCCGTTACAAAACAGATGATAGAAGTTTACGAAAAATATGACGCCCCGGTCGTCGCGATATGCGAAGTCCCGCACGGCCAGGTCAGCAGTTACGGTATAATAGACGGAGTGGAAGTTGAAGACGGCGTGTTCAGGATAAACGACATGGTCGAGAAGCCGGCCGTCGACAAGGCCCCGTCAAACCTCGCGATAATCGGGAGGTACATACTCACGCCGGACATATTCGAGGCCTTAAGGCATACCAGGCCCGGCAAGGGCGGTGAGATACAACTCACGGACGGGATCCGGGAGCTTATGAAAAACAGGCCTGTCTACGGCTGCAAGTTCAAGGGTGTCCGCTACGACGCCGGTGACAAGCTCGGGTTTTTGAAGGCCACGGTGGAGTACGCGCTGAAGGATAACGGGCTTGGCTCGGGCTTCAGAGAGTACTTGAAAGGGCTCGATTTGTAAGGGTTACCTTCTCGCGGGTTGAGACCGCGTGGGGGCCGGGAGGTTGAATTGGCTATCAAGAAAAGCGGCATTTCCGTAAGTTTGATGGGGCAGGAGTTAAAGAAGTTCCTGAGGGCTGTCGAAGAAGAGGAAAGAAACGCTATAGCCCTCGGTGAGAGTTCCGGCCCGCTGCTCGACCTCTACGAGACGGCCGACAACATCATAGTTGAGGTAGACCTCCCTGGCATCGACGCCGGGGATGTCGAGGTCTTTTATTTAAACGGTTTCCTGACTATTGAGGGTATAAAAAAGGAACGGGTGGACAGCACCGGCAGGATTAACTACCTGTGCATGGAGCGCACCTTCGACTCGTTCAGAAGGACCCTCAAGATAGCCGTCCCTATCAACCCCAAGGCGGCCAGCGCAAAATACGAACGCGGCGTCCTTACGGTAGTCTTCCCCAAGGTACATGAAAAGCGGGGCCAGGCAATCAAGATTCAGGTAATAATATAACCATCAAGGAGACGCCCAGTGCCTGAGAACATAGAACAGCCGGAAGAACAGCAGGTAGAAATCCCGGGAAAGCTGCCGCTCCTGCCGATCAGGGATATCGTGATATTTCCGTATATGATACTCCCCCTGTTCGTGGGCCGCGATATGTCCATAAAGGCTATAGACGACGCCCTGTCCGGCAACAGGATGATACTGCTCGTGGCCCAGAAGGACCTGAACACGGAGAACCCGGAGCCGGCCGACTTATATGACGTCGGCACCGTCGGCATGATTATGCGCATGCTCAAACTGCCGGACGGCCGGGTTAAGATCCTCGTCCAGGGCATGAGCAAGGCCAGGATAACGAGCTATGTCCAGACCGACCCCTACTTCCAGGTAGAGATAGAGAAGATACTGGAGCAGTCGCAGGACAAGGTCTCGCTCGAAGTCGAAGCGCTGATGCGCAATGTCAAGGAGCAGCTGGAGCGGATGATCTCGCTCGGCAAGATGGTGCTGCCGGACATTATGGTCATAGTCGAGAACATAGACGACCCCGGCAAGCTTGCCGACCTCGTCGCCTCGAACCTCGGGCTTAAAGTGGATACCGCGCAGGAAGTCCTTGAGATAACCGACCCCGTCGAGAGGCTCTCGAAGGTGAACGAGGTCATCAGCAAGGAGCTCGAAGTCCTCACGATGCAGCAGAAGATACAGGCCTCCGCGCGCGGCGAGATAGACAAGTCTCAGAGGGAGTATTTCCTTCGCGAGCAGTTGAAGGCCATCCAGAAGGAACTGGGCGAGACCGACGAGCGGCAGGAAGAAATAAACGACTTACGGAAAAGGATAGAAGAGTCCAAGATGCCGGAGAAGGTCCTGGCTGAGGCCGACAAGCAGTTGAAGCGGCTTGAGCGGATGCACCCGGACGCAGCCGAATCAGGCGTTATACGCTCGTATATCGAGACGCTTGCTGAAATACCCTGGAGCCGCTCGACCGAGGACAACCTCGACATCAAGGCCGCCAAGACCGTCCTCGACGAGGACCACTACGACCTTGAGAAGGTAAAGGACAGGATACTCGAGTACCTCTCGGTCAGGAAGCTCAAATCAAAGCTGAAAGGCCCGATACTGTGCTTTGTAGGACCTCCGGGCGTAGGCAAAACCTCGCTTGGGAAGTCCATCGCGAGGGCGCTCGGCCGCGAGTTCTTCAGGATGTCGCTCGGCGGCATGAGGGACGAGGCCGAGATACGCGGCCACAGGAGGACCTATGTAGGCGCGCTGCCCGGCAGGATAATCCACGGCATCCGCCAGTGCAACTCCAACAACCCGGTATTCATGCTCGACGAGGTTGACAAGGTCGGCGCGGACTTCAGGGGAGACCCCTCCGCCGCCCTGCTCGAGGTACTCGACCCGGAGCAGAACTTCGCCTTCGTAGACCACTACCTTGCGGTGCCTTTCGACCTGTCCAACGTGATGTTTATCACGACGGCGAACCTCGTAGACCCGATAATACCCGCCTTGAAGGACAGGATGGAAATCATCCACCTCGCCGGCTATACCGAGGAGGAGAAGCTCGGGATCGCGAAGAAGTACCTCCTGCCGCGCCAGATGAGCGAGAACGGTGTAACGGAAAAGGATATCTTCCTGTCCGACCAGACGCTCGCCCAGCTTATATCGCAGTATACCCGCGAGTCAGGCCTCAGAAACCTTGAGCGCGAGGTGGCTAACCTTTGCAGGAAGGTGGCGAGAAAAATTGCGGAGGGCAGGAAGGGCGTGATACGCATCACCCCGGCCGACCTCCACAAATACCTCGGCCCGCCGCGCTACCTGCCGGAGGAGGAGCGCAAGAAGGACGAAGTCGGCGTGACGACCGGGCTTGCCTGGACGGAGAGCGGCGGCGAGATACTGTTTATCGAGGCCACCACCATGAAGGGCAAGGGCAACCTGACCCTCACCGGCCATTTGGGCGAGGTAATGAAGGAGTCCGCACAGGCGGCGCTCTCATATGTCCGTTCAAAGGCCGACAAGCTCGGCATCAACGAGGAGGTTTTCTCGAACACCGACATACACATCCATGTGCCCGCCGGCGCGATACCGAAGGACGGCCCGTCCGCGGGCGTGACTATGGCCACGGCCATAACCTCGGCATACACCGGCAGGCCGGTCGATAAAGATGTAGCCATGACAGGCGAGGTGACCCTGAGGGGCCGCGTCCTGCCCATCGGCGGGTTGAAGGAGAAGACGCTCGCGGCAAGGCGCGCCGGGATAAAGAAGATCATTATCCCGAAGCTGAATGCCAAGGATTTGGACGATATCCCGAAGCCGGTAAAGAAGCACCTCGAGTTTGTCTTTGCCGAGCATATGGACGAAGTGCTCGAGGCGGCCCTCATCAAGCCAGAATAGCCCATGAGACTTGAAAAGCTCGGGGAGTTCGGGGCTATAGCGCGGATAGGGGAAATATGCTCG
>DASXVI010000292.1:0-5103 GCA_036504315.1 Nitrospirota bacterium | reverse complement strand
GGCAGGCGAGACCGGCCTCATATTCAACCTCGGCCACGGCATTGTTCCAGAGACCCCGGTCGAGCATGTCAAGGCCCTGGTCGAGTTCGTCCACAAGTACGGCGCAAAGTAACTTCCAAATTTTACCCAAGGGGTCTGCTCCAGGCAGGCCCCTTCTAATTTTTCCATTTATACTTCCGCCATTAAAATTTATTGCTTAATTTTATCAGGCGGATGGCGATTAATAATAAATGGGAAAATTAATCCGCCTGCACGAGAAGAGAGGCTTTAAGAAGATGTCGGACAACAAGAAAACCGGCGTGCTCCTGATGACGATGGGGGACCCTCCCACCCTCGGCAGCATATTCCCCTATCTTTTCAGGCTTTTCTCCGACCCGCTGATTATCGGCGCGCCCGGTTTTGTCCGCTACCCGCTCGCCCTGTATATATCCCTCAAAAAACTGCCGTCCATCCGCGCCCGGTACAAGCTCATCGGCGGCGGTTCGCCGATGAACGCGATGACCGCAAAACAGGCCGGTCTGCTGGCGGAGGCGCTTGCCGCCGAAGGTGTTGACGCGCGGGTGTATGTATCCAACAGGTATTCCAGCCCGTCCGTCGCGGATGCCTACAGGCGGATGAAGCAGGACGGGATACAGAAGGTGATAGCGCTCCCGCTGTACCCACATTTCTCCCCGGCGATTACGGGGTCGAGCTTTGATGCCCTGAAAGCCGAGATGGCGAAGGACAGCAACCCGCCGGAGGCTGTCTGGATAAGGAGCATGGCCGCGGACAAGAGGTTTGCGGAGGCGTTCTCGGGAAAGATTGCCGAGGCTATGGAGCAGTTCCCCGTGGAGGAGAGGCGGACAGTGCAGATGGTGTTCTCGGCCCACTCGCTCCCGCACGACTTCATAAAGAAGGGCGACCCGTACCTCGAAGAGATCCGCAATGGGCTTACCCTCATCCTGGGGATGGTGCGGCCGGGGGTGTTCCACCTTTCATTTCAGAGCAAGGGCCGTCCGGGCTTGGAATGGCTGAAGCCCGAGACCGGGGAAATCCTTCAGGAGCTTGGAGAGAAGGGCCGCGACAAGGTCTTGATGGTGCCTATCAGCTTTGTGGCGGATAATATCGAGACTCTCTACGACAACGACATAGTCTACAAGAATATGGCGGAAAAGCTCGGCATCAAAAAGTATGTCCGGGCGGCCTGCATGAACGACGACCCTGCCTTCATCTCCGCTATGAAGGATATAGTCAAGGAACACATCTAAACATCCCCCATTTCCCTTGAGGCTTCAGGCACTGGATGGTATACTTTCTTTAAGTCGAAGGAGGTTACCCATGCCAGAGGAATTCGAGTACAGCCCTGGCCTTGAGGGCGTCATCGCCGGCAAGACATCCATCAGCGAAATCAGCGAAGAACGGCAGAGCCTGACCTATCGAGGGTACGACATCCGTGACCTTGCGACCAGGTCTTCCTTCGAGGAGACGGCATGGCTGCTTCTAAACGGCAGGCTCCCGACAAAGGTCGAACTCGACGAGTTTGCCAGGACCATCCGCAAGGAGCGCACGGTGCCGGACGAGGTCGTAGACCTCTACCGCAGGATACCGCGGCGAGCCCACTCGATGGAAATACTGAGGCTCGGGCTGTCCATGCTCGCGCTATACGACCCGGACGAATGGGACAACTCCCACGAGGCGAACATGCGGAAGGCCGCGCGGATTATCGCGAAGATGCCGACCCTCGTCGCGCTTGGCTACCGGCTGCCGCACAGGCTGAAACCGGTCGAGCCGCGCGACGATTTGAACGCCGCAGAGAACTTCCTGTTTATGCTGCACGACAAGGTCCCGGGAGGGCCTGCCGGGCGGATATTCGGCTCGTCCCTGATTATCTATGCGGAGCACGAGTTCAACGCCTCGTCGTTTTCGGCAAGGGTTACGGCCTCCACGCTGTCCGATATCTACTCGGGCGTAGCGTCGGCGATAGGCACGCTGAAAGGCCCGCTGCACGGCGGCGCGAACGAAGAAGTCATGAAGATGCTCCTTGAAATAGGCACAGCCGACAAGGCCGAAGAATATATCATGGGTAAACTTGCGCGCAAGGAAAAGGTGATGGGTTTCGGCCACCGCGTGTACAAACATGGCGATTCGCGTTCGCCGATCCTGCGCGAGGCGGGCAGGGAGATATGCGAGTTCGAGGGGTACTGCCGCTGGCACGATATTTCGTTGAAGGTGGAAGAGGCCGTGAAGCGCGAGAAGGACCTTCTCCCGAATGTAGATTTTTATACGGCGTCGATATACTATTTACTCGGCCTGCCGATAGAGACCTATACCCCGATATTTGCGATGGCGCGTTCGGCCGGATGGTGCAGCCATGTCATCGAACAGTTGGTCGACAACCGCCTGATAAGGCCGCGCTCGTGGTATGTCGGAAACCGCGGGCTTGAGTACAAGCCGGTTGAGGAAAGAGGCGGTGCAGGGCGTTGATTGGTACGCAGTTTAGAACACGCTCCAAAGCGCTGTTGGAGATGCTCAAAGAGGCTGCGGCGAACTTCTCCGCGGACAAGGCGCCTGCGCTTGCCGCCGCATTATCGTATTTTACGATATTTTCTCTACCCCCGCTTCTTCTGATCGTTATCGCTGTAGCGGGTCTCGCCTTTGGAAGTGCCGCCGCCAGCGGGAGCCTTGTCGACCAGTTTCAGGGGTATGTCGGCAGGGAAGGCGCTTCTGTAATCCAGACGATGATACGGAATGCGAGCAGGCCGAAGAGCGGCATTATCGCCGCATCCGTTAGTTTGATTTTAATGATAATCGGAGCGACGGGGGTTTTTACAAGCCTTCAGGAAGCGCTGAATACTATATGGAAAGTGAGGCGAAAACCGGCCGCGACCTTGACGGCGGTATTTGACACATTGAAGTTCCGGTTGAGGTCTCTCTGCCTCGTCCTTGTCATAGGTACACTGCTTTTGGCATCCCTGATTTTAAGCGCGGTGCTTGCCGCATTTGCAGGGCTGCTTCAACAATGGCTCCCCGTGCCTGTTATAATCGTGCACCTACTCCAGCTGGCCGACCTGCTCCTCTCCTTTGGGGTAATGACCCTGCTCTTCGGCATGATGTTCAAGTTTATACCCGACATCAAGCTCGCATGGAGAAGCGTGCTGACAGGTGCGGCTATGACGGCGGCCCTGTTTAGCGTGGGCAAGATTTTGATGGGCATTTACTTAGGCAGGGGCGCGGTCGGTTCGGTGTACGGTGCGGCTGGGTCGCTTGCCGTGGTGCTCCTGTGGGTATACTATTCGTCGATGATACTGCTGTTCGGCGCGGAATTTACGAAGGTATGGGTCAGGCGGCACGGCCATCAAATAAAGTTGGCCGAAGGGGCGGAGACGATGAGTTAGGCATTGCCAATACACGATTATATCAAGGCAGGGTTTTGCGCAGGACGCGGCTGATTATCTCGTACCCGAAGCCGCGCCTCTGGAGGAATCCGGTCATACGCCTGCGGGCGGTTTCGCGGTCGAGCTTCTGGAAGGAAGCGGCCTTCCGCTCGGCGACACGCATCGCCACAGCCTCTTCGCTTTGGCCTTCGCCGTCCTCCGAAAATATAATGCAAAGGGCGCGCTCGATATCATTCTCGGGCACGCCCTTCTTCTTCAGTTCCATCCTCACGCCGTAGCGCGACAGGCCCTTTACATCCACAAGCCGCTTCGCAAACGACTCGGCAAATTTCTCGTCATCTATGAAGCCGTAGCGGGTCAAATCCGAGATGACGCTTTCAGTCAGCCCGTCGTCAAACCCCTTCTTGGCCAGGTACTTCGAAAGCTCGGCCCGGCTTCTTGCCCTGACCGCCAGGTAGCGGTAGGCCAGCTCTTTTGCGCGAGCCGCCGCCTTGTCGTCCGTCATCTTTAGAAGCGGTCCACATTCATGGAGCCGTTGGCCGGCTCCTGGCCCTTACTGTCTGAGCCGGGCTCGTCCCAGGAGAGGTCCGAAGTGGAGGATATGCCGCGCACCTTTAGCGCGAAGTCGTCCGGGTTGGAGCTGCGCCTGAGCGCCTCTTCGTATGTGATGAGGTTGGACTTGTACAGCCCGTAGAGCGACTGGTCGAAGGTCTGCATGCCGTACTGCGACCCGCCGGCCGCAATGACGTCGTGGATATGGCGAGTCTTGTCCGGGTCTATTATGCATTCGCGCACGGTAGCCGTGACGACGAGTATCTCGATGGCCGGGACGCGTCCCTTTCCGTCCGCGCGCGGGACGAGCCGCTGGGATATGACGCCCCTCAGGACAGCCGCGAGCTGGAGCCGCACCTGCTTCTGCTGGTACGGAGGAAATACCGAGATTATGCGGTTTATCGTCTCGACCGCATCCACCGTATGCAGTGTGGACAGCACGAGGTGGCCGGTTTCCGAGGCGGTAAGCCCGACGGAAATCGTGTCGAAATCGCGCATCTCGCCGACGAGTATTATGTCCGGGTCCTGGCGCATCGCGGAACGCAGCGCCTGCGCGAAGGACTCGGTGTCCATGCCAATTTCGCGCTGGTTCACGAGGGATTTCTTGTCCCGGTGCAGGTACTCGATCGGGTCCTCGATCGTCATTATGTGCTCGGTGCGGCTGCCGTTGATGAAGTCTATTATCGAGGCCAGCGTAGTGGACTTGCCGGAGCCGGTGGTGCCTGTGACGAGCAGCATCCCGCGCGACTCCATAGCGAGCTTTCCGATGACGGGCGGAAGCGTCAGTTCCTCGAAGGTCGCCATCTTTGTCGGGATGGCGCGCATCACGAGGCCGACCGTGCCCCTCTGCATGAAGACGTTTACCCGAAAACGGCCCAGCCCCGGCACGCCGTAGGCGAAGTCCGCCTCGTTCTTCAGCTTGAACTTCTCGCGCTGGGCCTGGTTCATCATCCCGAACGCGAGCTTGATGACATCCTCCTGGGCGAGGCGCTTGTACTCGATTATCGGGATCAGCCTGCCGTCTATCCTCAGAACCGGCGGGCTGCCGACCTTGATATGGATATCGGACGCGCGCCTCTCGACGGATACTTTCAGGATGTCGTTAATATTGATTGTAGACTCGTCCATCTTTTCCTCTTATCTTGTCCTCTTGGCTTATAAATTCTGCTCGGGAAGC
>DASXVI010000291.1:0-2340 GCA_036504315.1 Nitrospirota bacterium | reverse complement strand
CGATAACCTTCAGGACTTTGTCCAGCGAAGTGTCCGGGACAACCATCTCTATCTTTACCTTCGGCACAAAACTGACATCGTATTCCGCGCCGCGGTAAAGTTCCACATGGCCCTTCTGGCGGCCGTAGCCTTTTACTTCCGTAACCGTCAGGCCCGTAATACCGACCTGGTTGAGCGCGTCCTTCACCTCTTCGAGCTTGAAGGGCTTTATTATTGCCTCTACCTTTTTCATGTTAAGCCTCCTTTATTCGAAGATGTAGCCGGACTCGCCGTGCTGGCTCGTGTCAAGGCCCACGCTCTCTTCTTCCTCGTCCACCCTCAGGCCCATCGTCATGTCGAGCACCTTGAGCAGTATGAACGACACTACGAAGGAGTAGCCAGCGCTTGCCGCGACAGCTATAGCCTGTTTGTACAACAGCGAAGCGTTACCGTAGAACAGGCCGTCCGCGCCTGCGGAGTTTACCGCGACCGTCGCGAACAAGCCGGTTAGCAGGGCGCCCGTCGCGCCGCCCACGCCATGGACGCCGAATGCGTCCAGCGAGTCGTCATATCCGAGCTTCGACTTGAGGGAAACCGCCGTGTAGCAGATAACGCCCGCCACAAGGCCTATGATTATGGACGGCATCGGGGAAACGAAACCGGAAGCCGGGGTGATGGCGACAAGGCCAGCAACCGCGCCCGAGGCCGCGCCCAGGACGGTCGGCTTGCCGCGATGTATCCATTCAGCGAACATCCACGCGAGGGCCGCTGCTGCGGTGGCCAGGTGGGTAACCACGAAGGCCGTGCCCGCAAGGCCGTTGGAGGCCAGGGACGAGCCTGCGTTAAAGCCGAACCAGCCGAACCACAGAAGGGCCGCGCCGAGTAGCGTCATGGTGAGGTTGTGCGGCGGCATCGGTATCTTTCCGTAGCCCTTCCTCTTGCCTATCACGAGGGCGGCGGCGAGGGCCGCGACGCCCGAGCTGATATGGACGACGGTGCCGCCGGCGAAGTCGAGCGCACCGAGGTTCCTTATCCAGCCGTTGATGCCCCATACCCAGTGGCAGATCGGGTCGTACACAATCGTAGCCCAAAGCACGGTGAAGACAAGGAAGGTCTTGAACTTCATCCTCTCGGCATACGCGCCGGAGATGAGCGCCGGGGTGATGACCGCGAACATCATCTGGAATATCATGAACACCTGATGAGGCACTGTCGCGGCATAGTCGGCGTTCGGGGTCTGGCCTACGCCGTTTAAGAACGCCCAGTCGAGGTTGCCGATGATATGGCCCATGTCAGGCCCGAACGAGAGCGAATACCCGAATATCGCCCACTGTATCGAGATGACCGCGATTATAATAAAGCTCTGCATAATCGTGCCCAGGACATTTTTCCTGCGGACCATGCCGCCGTAGAAGAGCGCGAGGCCCGGCGTCATCAGCATGACGAGCGCCGTCGATATCAGGAGCCATGCGGTATCGCCCGCATCGACCTTCGGTGCCGGGGCAGGGGCCGGAGCAGCCGTCGTTGCGGCGGGGGCCGGGGCGATTCCCGAGTGGTTCGCCATCGGAGCCGCGACCGCCGGGGCTGCCGCCGGGACGGTCGTATCTTCGGCCATCGCGTAACCGGCCGTCAGGGCCATTACCGCAAATATCGCGGCGATTAAAGTCTTTTTTATGCTTATCATTTTATATCCTCCCGTTTCCTTTTATTCTTACATTCTCAGACTTAAGGGAAGTTTATGTCCAACTGGGTGGTGAAGGTCGGCTGGCCGCCGGTCGCCTTCCTGTTGTATATATCGTATCCCAAAATCACCGAAACATTCTTCGAGAACGCCCAGCAAACGCCGAAGTTTAACGCGCCATATGCGTTGTCGCCGCCCTGGTAGTCCACGCCCATCCAGAGCTTGTCGGATATCTCGCTCATGGTACGGTCCCATGAAAGCAGCACGCCCTTGTTGTCCGTCTTACCTAACTGGTCCTTGAAATTGATGTTGCCGCCGTTGCCAACGTAACCGCCAGCCGACAGCCTGCCGATAACCGGCAGGGTCTTTGCCACGACACCGTAGGCTATGTCCTGCTGGGTGTTGTGCGCCAGGTCGCCGCCCTTGGTGCCGACATTGTAGATGCCAATCGCAACCGCAGGCTGCCCTGCAAAGAACGAATTTTCCGGGGTGCCCAGCTTGGTGTTGAAATATATGGGGTTGTCGTCGTAAGCGGTCGCGCCCCCGTAACGGATATAGTCAATGCCTACCTCCATCTGTACCTTCTCGAACGGCAGCACGCCCGCTGTAATGCCGGCGTCGTATATATCCGGGGAATATGTTCCGGCAGGCATATTCTTCTTGGTCCTGACATAGTTGTC
>DASXVI010000290.1:0-1891 GCA_036504315.1 Nitrospirota bacterium | reverse complement strand
ACGAAGTTGTCCTTGTCGGCGGCATGACGAGGATGCCCAAGGTCCAGCAGATGGTCAAGGAGTTCTTTGGCAAGGAGCCGCACAAGGGCGTCAACCCTGACGAGGTCGTGGCAATTGGCGCGGCAATCCAGGGCGGCGTGCTCATGGGCGAGGTCAAGGATGTCCTCCTGCTCGATGTAACACCGCTGTCCTTAGGCATTGAGACGCTCGGCGGCGTGATGACCAAGCTCATCGAGAGGAACACGACCATCCCGACCCGCAAGAGCCAGATATTCTCGACGGCCGCGGACAACCAGACGGCGGTTTCGATACATGTCCTTCAGGGCGAGCGCGAGATGGCCACGGACAACAAGACGCTCGGCAGGTTCGAGCTTGTAGGACTTCCGCCCGCGCCGCGCGGCCTGCCGCAGATAGAAGTCACTTTCGACATCGACGCCAACGGCATCGTGCATGTCCATGCGAAAGACCTCGGCACGGGCCGCGAGCAGTCCATCCAGATAACCGCTTCTTCGGGCCTTTCCGAAGAAGAGATCAAGAAGATGGTGCGCGACGCGGAAGCCCACGCCGAAGAGGACAAGCGCAAGAAGGAAGTCGCCGAAGTGCGCAACGAGTGCGACACGCTCGTGTACTCGGTCGAAAAATCCCTTGCCGATTACGGCGACAAGATAACAGAGTCGGAAAGGGCCGATATCACCGTTGCGCTTGAAGAGTCGAAGAAGGTGAAGGACGGCGAAGATGTGGCGGCAATTAAGGACGCGATGGCGAAACTGACCAAGGCATCGCACAGGCTGGCCGAGGAAGTCTACAAGAAGTCCCAGGCCGAGCAGGGAGGCCCTGCCGGACAGGAAGGCCAGGAGCCGGGCGCTGGCCCGGAAAGCAGCGACGGGTCTGGCGGTGAAAAGGTCGTGGACGCGGAATTCGAAGAGAAGAAGTAAGGCGAACCCTCACCCCCTGCCCCCTCTCCCGTGAGGCGAGGGGGATTGTAGGGCGAGGCAGTTGATAAATACCGGCTATTATGTTATTCTGGCCCGGCTTCATATTATGAAGCTGGGCCTGTGTTTGTCTGAAAGCGGAGATTAAATTGGCAAAGAGAGATTATTACGAGATACTGGGTGTCCACAAGAATGCGGGCGAAGTCGAGATAAAGAAGGCGTACCGCAAACTCGCGATGCAGCACCACCCGGACAAGAACCCGGACGACAGGGAATCGGTCGAGAAGTTCAAGGAAGCGACCGAGGCCTACGAGGTGCTGTCCGACCCGCAGAAGCGCGCGGCCTACGACCAGTACGGGTTTGCTGGTGTGAACCAGCAGGGCGGCGCTGGAGCAGGTTTCGACCCTCGCGATTTCGGAGATATTTTCGGCGACATCTTCGGAGATTTCTTCGGGGGCGCGGCGGGGTACGGACGCTCCCGCGCAATGCGCGGCTCCGACCTCCGCTACAACATGGCCATCTCTTTCGAGGACGCGGTCTTCGGCAAGGAGATGTCCATTAAAATACCCAAGACCGAAGAATGTTCGACCTGCAACGGCTCCGGAGCGAAGCCCGGCACCCAGCCGAAGGTTTGCCCCACCTGCAAAGGCATGGGCCAGACCCGGGTACAGCAGGGATTTTTCTCCGTCACGCGCACCTGCCACACTTGCCGGGGCGAAGGCAAGATAATAACCGACAAATGCCCGGAGTGCAAGGGCGATAAGGTAATTGAGCGCGAGAAGACGTTGTCGGTAAAGATACCGCCGGGGGTGGATACCGGCTCGCGGCTGAGGCTTGTGGGCGAGGGCTAGCCCGGCGTCGGAGGCGGCCCGGCCGGCGACCTGTTTATAGTTATAACGGTGAACGAGCATCCGATATTTACCCGCGAGGAAGACGATATCTGGTGTGAAGTGCCGATA
>DASXVI010000289.1:0-7851 GCA_036504315.1 Nitrospirota bacterium | reverse complement strand
GGCGACCAGGGCCTGATGTTCGGTTATGCCTGCGACGAGACGGCGGAGCTTATGCCGCTCCCGATAACGCTTGCGCACAAACTTACCCGCAAGCTTACCGAGGTCAGGAAGAACGATGTCCTCGGATACCTGAGGCCGGACGGCAAGTCGCAGGTAACCGTCGAGTACCGCGACAAGAAGCCGTACAGGGTAAACACCGTCGTTATCTCGACCCAGCACAGCCCGGATATCACCCTCAAGGAACTGAGGGAGGATGTTATTGCCCATGTAATCAGGCCGGTCATCCCGAAGGAACTTCTCGACGAGGATACCATAATATACCATATCAACCCGACCGGAAGGTTCGTCATAGGCGGCCCACAGGGCGATACCGGCCTCACCGGCAGGAAGATAATCGTCGATTCCTACGGCGGAGTCGGCAGCCACGGCGGCGGCGCATTCTCCGGCAAGGACCCATCGAAGGTTGACCGTTCGGCCTCGTACATGGCCCGCTATATCGCCAAGAACCTTGTCGCGGCAGGCATTGCCACCCGCTGCGAAGTACAGCTTGCCTATGCAATCGGCGTTGCCGAGCCTGTTTCGGTCCTGGTCGATACTTACCAGACCGGGAAGTTATCGCAGGAGAAGATTGTCCAGCTGGTACGCAGCCATTTCGATATGACTCCGGCCGGCATAATAAAGACCCTCGACCTGCGCAAGCCGATATACAAGGCGACCGCCGCTTACGGCCACTTCGGCAGGAACGAAGCCGGCTTCACCTGGGAAAATACCGCGATTGCCGCATCGCTCAAAAAGGAGGCTGGTCTATAATGGATTACGATGTCAAGGATATGGCCCTTGCTGAGACCGGCAAGTTGAGGATAGAGTGGGCTAACCAGAATATGCCCGTGCTCAACCTTATAAAGAAGCGCTTCGAGAAGGAAAAGCCGCTCAAGGGCATCCGCCTTGCGCTCTGCCTTCATGTGACGACAGAGACCGCGAGCCTCTGCAAGACCCTCAAGGCCGGCGGAGCCGACGTTACCATCTGCGCCAGCAACCCGCTCTCGACCCAGGACGATGTCGCGGCCTCGCTCGTGAAGCACGACAAGATACCGGTGTTTGCGATAAAGGGCGAAGACAACGAGACTTACTACAGGCACATCAACGCGGCGCTCGACACCAAGCCGATGATTACGATGGACGACGGGGCAGACCTGGTCTCGACCATCCACTCAGAGCGCACGAACCTGCTGAAGACCATAATCGGCGGCACGGAAGAAACGACGACCGGCGTAATACGCCTCCGCGCGATGGCCGAGAACAAGGTGCTTAAGTTCCCGGTAGTCGCGGTCAACGACGCCGACACCAAGCATTTCTTCGACAACCGTTACGGCACCGGCCAGTCCACCATCGACGGCATGGTCCGCGCTACCAACCGCCTCCTCGCGGGCACGACCTTTGTCGTCGTCGGCTACGGCTGGTGCGGCCGGGGCCTTGCAATGAGGGCCAACGGCATGGGCGCAAGCGTTATCGTAACAGAAATAGACCCGTTGAAGGCCCTCGAAGCCGCCATGGACGGCTACCGCGTGATGCCGATGCCGGAAGCCGCCAAGCTGGGCGACTGGTTCTGCACCGTCACGGGCAACCTGAATGTTATCCGCACAGAGCATTTCAAAGTTATGAAGGACGGCGCGATGGTAGCCAATTCCGGCCACTTCAATGTCGAGCTCGACCTTCCGGGCCTCGAGGACATGTCCAAGAAGAAGCGCCGCATCAGGGAGTTCGTCGATGAGTATACCCTGGCCAACGGCAACAGGGTCAACATCCTGGGCGAGGGCAGGCTTATCAACCTGGCGGCCGCCGAGGGTCATCCCTCCTCCGTTATGGACATGAGCTTCGCCAACCAGGCGCTCTCGGCCGAGTTCATGGTCAAGGAGCACAAGAACCTGAAGAAGATGGTGTACAAGGTTCCTGATAACATCGACAAGGAAATTGCCCGCCTGAAGCTCGAGGCGATGGGCATCAAGATAGACAAGCTGACCAAAGAGCAGGAAGAGTACCTCTCTTCCTGGGAGATGGGCACTTAGTAATCGGGAGGTAGCTTGAGGCTATTCGGTGCAGTTGCAGCCGTGCTCGTTTTTTTGGGTCTTGCCGGGTGTGCGCATACCGCGCTTGTCCCAGCGGGCTCGAAGGTCGGCTCATATGACGACGGCAGGGTAAAGCTTGCTTTGGGGCCGGTTGACGACAGCCGTATCTCTCTCGAAGTATCGAACATGACGGCTATCCCACTTAGGGTAACCTGGGGCAACTCCCGGATATCGGCAGGGACCGGGCCGGAGGAAAAAGCAGGCTTTGACGGTCAGTACAAAATCCCTGCGGGCGAACCTTTGTTATCGACAGTAAATCCCGGAGAGTCTGTCCGCTTCGAGGTTTTCCCGGCATCCCGCGCGTTCAAGGACAAAAAAGGCAGGGACGATGTTTATCCGCTCTTTAAAGAGGGCGATAAACCGACGAAGGCCGAAGAGAGAGCCGGCAGGCCGGTTGCTTTGAAGCTGGTAATGGAGGTCGACGAGCATACTATGGTTTATCCGCTCTCGATATCCCTCAAAAAGCCCTGGTATTCAGCATGGTAATCATAAAAAGGCGTCCGGATGGACGCCTTTTTATTGCCTTTTCAGCCGTACTCTACGCCGCTAAATTTTCAGCCTTCTCATCTTCTCGATAAGGGTCGTCCGTTTTATACTAAGCAGGTCGGCGGCCTTGCTCTTTATGCCTCCGGTCTTCTCCAACGCAGTCTTAATCAGGGCCGACTCGAAGCCTTCAAGCTCCTTTTCCATGTCCGTCCCCTTGTCGGGTATAACCGGCGAGTAGCTGAAGTTCTCCCTGACTGCCGCGCCCCGGATTGAGGACGGCATGGCCGAATCCTGTATGTAGTCGCCTTCCGTAAGCGTCATAGCCCGTTCTATCACATTTTCAAGCTCGCGGATATTTCCCGGCCAGGCATAAAACGACAGCATATCGAGGACGCCAGGGCCGAACCCCTTGATACCCTTTCCAAGCTTCTGGTTATATTTTTTTATGAAGTGTGCGGCGAGCAGGGGGATGTCCTCTATCCGCTCCCTCAGGGAGGGGAGGTGGACCGGGATGACATTGAGCCGGTAGAATAGGTCCTCGCGGAACAGGCCCGTTTTTACGGCCTGTTCAAGGTCGACATTCGTCGCGGATATAATCCTGACATCCACCTTTTGCGGTTTTGCCCCGCCGACCCTTTCAATCTCGCGTTCCTGCAGGACCCTCAGTATTTTGCCCTGAAGGGACAGCGTCATGCTGCCGATTTCGTCCAGCAGGATTGTGCCGGTGTTTGCCAGCTCGAACTTGCCGGGCTTGTTTGCCACCGCCCCGGTGAACGAGCCTTTTACATGGCCGAACAACTCGGATTCGAGCAGCTCGTGCGGTATCGCGGCGCAGTTTATCGCCACGAAAGGCTTGTCCTTGCGTGGGCCGTTGTAGTGTATCGCCTTGGCCACCAGCTCTTTGCCGGTGCCTGATTCACCGTGTATAAGCACCGTGCTTTCTGTGTTTACCACCTTCTCCATCAGGGAGAACACTTCCTGCATGCCGCGGCTGTTGCCTATAATATTATCGAAGGCGTATCTGCCCTTCAACTGCTGCTTTAACAGGAGGTTTTCGATCAGCAGGTTCCGTTTTTCAAGCGCTTTTTGTATGGTAATACGGACTTCTTCGAGCTTTATGGGTTTGGTGATGTAGTCGAACGCGCCGTCCTTCATCGCCTTTATCGCCGACTCTACGGAGGCGTGGCCGGTAATCATTATTACCATAATGTCGGGATATTTCCTGCGGGCGTACTGGAGAAGTTCAAGCCCCGAAACGCCGGGCATCATCATGTCGGTGATAATGACATCCATAGGCTGCCTGTCGAGGATGCCGATGGCCTCCTCTCCGCCTGATGCCTGGATGAGGTTATAGCCTTCGCGGCCCAGTGCTATCGCAAGGGCGTCCCGGGTAGTTTGCTCGTCGTCGACCAGAAGAATGTGCTCGTCCATTGCACTCCAATTTTCGCTAATAATTTGAATACTTTAACATCCATCAAAACCCAAATCAAGGGGAAACTTTATGCTTGACAATTGACGGGCCTTTGTTAGAATAAGTAAACTATTCGCACTATTGAGGAAAAGCAATTATGCCTCCCGGAAATGATAAGGAATCAGGTCTGTCCCCAGAGATAGCGCGCCTTTCGGCAATACTTGCCAAAGACCGTAATTCCAAGATGTTCATCCCTCTCGCCGAAGAGTACCTGAAAGCTGGTATGCTCGAAGAGGCGGTTTTTACCCTCGAAGAAGGCCTGAAGGCCAACCCTTTTTACATGAGCGCAAGGGTTATGCTCGGCAGGGCCCTGCTCGAAAAAGGCGACACCGACGGCGCATGCAAACAGTTTGAAGCCGTAGTCAAGACCGCGCCCGACAACCTGCTTGCCCACCGGAAACTCGGCGAGATTTACCGCCTTCAGGGCAGGGTGACAGAGGCAATCCGCTCCTTCCGCATGTTGACACTCTTAAACCCGAAAGACGCCGAGGCCAAGGAAGCCATAGAAGAGCTGGAAAGCGGCAAGCCGCCGGACCAGCCGGAAACCGGCATGGTGCTGGAGTCCCACCGCGAGGAAGCGCCGGCAGCGCCCGTCCGGCAGGACTTGAACCAGCCCACCGCACAGGTTTTCGACCTTGCGGAGGCGGATGAAGACGAAACATCGGCGGCCAGCGTGCCGGTTTACGAGATTGACGAGCCAGACGCGCCCGGTGCCGAGACCGGGGCCTGTGCGGACTATGGGCAGGCAACCCCTGCTTATGAGCTGCCCGAGCTCGATATTTCTCCTGAACTCGATTCCCCCGAACCTGCTTCTTCTCAACCCGGTTCCGTTGAAGAGCCCGCGTCCCAAACCGGCCCGGATTCAGGGGTGGAAGTCGAGATGCCCATCCCGCTTATGCAGACGATGGACGATTTTGCCCTGCCGTCTCAGGATAAACCGTTCTCGTTCGACGATGTGCCGGAGTTTGAAATGCAGGATAGCGAAGAGCCCGCTCCTGTCAAAGGCTTCGGTGTGACGCTGCCGAGCGACATCATGTCGTCGCTGGCAGACGAGGCGGCGGCAATGGAGCCCGAAGAAGAGCAGGCAGAGGCTGGAGATTCCGTATACGAGATACAAGACGACTTCTCGAGTGTCAAGCCGGATGTCCCCGTATTCGAGGCCGAACCAGTCCCCTCCGTGCCAATCCCTTCTCTGATTGACGCCTCTTATGAAGAGCAGCAGCCGGTCAGGGAGGTATTCGAGACCCAGACGCTTGCGGACCTCTACGAGCAGCAGGGATTTTTTGACCGTGCGCTGAACATATACAAGAACCTCCTGATGGAGCAGCCGCACAACCAGGCCATAAAGCTGAAGATAAACGAGTTGTACAAAATCCTTGGCATGCCGCCCGAAGGCGAAGAGGAGCGGCCGGTCCAGTCGCCGCCTCAGGCGTCCGTTCAAACTATGGACGAGGCGGAGCCGGAAATTGGGATACAGGATTTCGGTACGATGGAAGAGCCGTCCATTTCCATGCACCACCCGCCGGAGCCGCCGGACGCCGGGTTCTTCATATCCGAACCAATCGAGGGCATCGACTGGAACCAGACGCCGGATGCAGACCAGACACCTGCTACCCAACTGAAAGACACCGGTTTGACCGGGATATTCATGAAGGCCGACCCCGCTTCCGGACCCGAACCTGGCCCAGAGGTGCATACAGAGGCGAGACCGTTTGCCGCAGGTTCCGGCAAAGCGGTCGAGAGGCTTGAGCGTTTCCTTGACAACATAAGGAGAAAGGCCGGGAGATGAGCTTTTCAGAAATACTCAAGAAAGCCACGGAAGAAATAAAAGGCTCCATGGGCGCGGTAATCGTAGGGATGGACGGGATTGTCGTCGAGGAGTACCTTGCCGTCCCCGGAATAGACCTTCAATCCATCAGCGCCGAGTACGGAAATATCCTGAAAGAGGTCCAATCGGCCTCGGCATCGCTCCAGCTTGGAGACGCCGAAGAACTCGCCATCCAGACCGAAAACAACGGTATTGTCATCCGCAAAATCAACAAGGACTACTTTATCGCTATCCTGCTCTCCCCAAATGCCATCCTCGGAAAAGGCAGATTTGTGGCCAGAGTGGCGGTCAACCAGCTCCAGAAAGAATTTTAACAGAGCCCGTCCCAAATACTCAAAAAACGGCCAAAAGCGGTTTTTTGTTGTTTTTGACGGGCATTTATGTTAAATTTACCCGCTGTTAAATACCCCGGCAGTCCATCAAACATCCGAAAAAAAGGTAAGGGTATGAAACAAATTCTCGTTATACACGGCCCGAATTTGAATATGCTCGGCACGAGAGAGCCGGAAGTTTACGGCAAGGTCACCCTGGCCGAGATAAACTCCCGCCTGCACGATGCGGCCGCCCTTGCCGGAGCGGAAGTTATGATACACCAGACCAATTATGAAGGCGAGATTGTCGAGCTGATCCAGAAGGCTGTGGGAAAATTCGGGGCCATAATGATAAATCCGGGAGCCTATACCCACACCAGCATCGCTATCAGGGACGCAATTGCCGCCGTCGGCATACCGACTATTGAAGTTCACCTCTCGAATATCTACAAACGAGAGGATTTCAGGCATAATTCGTATATTTCCGGCGTTGCCGTGGGCCAGATTGCAGGCTTCGGGGTCAAGAGCTATATGCTCGGCCTCCGAGCGGCGATCGGCCTGATAGAGGCTGAATAAAGTGGATTACCGGCCAAAAAGGCTTGGAGGACTGAGGAAGGCGGCCGAGGCGCTTGGCGTCGAAGGCTTCCTCGTGACCAGCCTGCCGAATGTGCATTACCTGACAGGCTTTTCCGGCTCGTCCGGCTATGTCCTGGTCTCGGCGAAAAAGGCCGTATTCATGACGGACTCCCGTTACCAGACCCAAAGCCGTGACGAGGTGCAGGGCTACGACATATCCATACAGAAGGGCCGCTGGACGGCGGATGTCTCCGGTCTGGTCAAGGATATGGGGGTAAGGAAGCTCGGCTTCGAATCCCGCGACCTTACCTTCGAGGCGCACTCAGTGCTTTCAAAGGCCCTCGAAGGGGTCGAGCTTGTCCCTTCCAAAGACGCCGTCGAGAAGCTCCGCCTGATAAAGGACGAAGGCGAAATAGAGAAGATAACGGAGGCAATCCGCAGGGCGGAGCTTGGTTTCCGCGAGAACCTGTCCCGCATAGCCCCGGGGATGGTCGAGCGCGACGCCTCGCTGGGTCTCGAGTTCAACATCAGGAACCTCGGCTCGCTCAAGATGGCCTTCGATACCATAATAGCCTCAGGGTCCCGCGCCGCGCTCCCTCACGGTATCGCTTCGGACAAGGTTATGGAGGAGGGCGACACCGTTATTATCGACTACGGCGCGGAGGCCTTCGGTTATCACAGCGACATTACCCGGAGCGGGGTATTGGGCAAGCCTGACGGTAAGCAGCGGGAGATATTCGATATAGTTGCCGAGTCCCAAAGGCGCGCAATAGAGAAGGTGAAGCCGGGCGTCTCCTGCAAGGAAGTGGACGAGGCTGCCCGCGGTTATATATCGTCGAAGGGCTACGGGGATTTCTTCGGGCACGGACTTGGGCACGGCGTCGGGCTCGAAGTCCACGAGGGGCCTGGCGTTTCCTATTTGAGCGAGGATGTAGTCGCCGAAGGGATGGTGTTCACCATCGAGCCGGGCATTTACATCCCGGACTGGGGCGGGTTCAGGATAGAGGACATGGTACTGGTTACCAAGGGCGGATGCAGGGTGCTTACCTCTCT
>DASXVI010000288.1:0-7337 GCA_036504315.1 Nitrospirota bacterium | reverse complement strand
TGCGGGTTCTTTTTCATAAAGGATTCGCCGTGGCAATCTATGCAGAGGTCGGGACGCATCTTGTATTTGCCTTCGGCAAACCCCCGCAGCATATAGTCTTTTGTGCGGGCCATATGCATATCGTGGCAGGTGTTGCAGTCTATCTTCCCCTGCGCGTTCAGCGGAAGGCCTGCCGGGACTTTCATTGAGGGCCTGATATCTACAGGATGGATGTTGGAGGATCTATCGTGGCAGCCATAGCACATTTTTGTGATATCGCCGCCCTCCTTCATCTGGACGGTCCCGTCCGCACCGCGCTCAGGCCTCGAAACCCCGTGGCAGGACGCGCACCCAAGCTCGATATGAGGGTTTGCGTGCTCGATCCGGCTCTTCTCAATCAAAGCCTTCAGCGCGCCAGCCTCTCCGTTGTCCATAGCCTGGCCAGGCCCCGCAAAGGCCGCCGCCGGGACTAAGGCTGTAAAAAACAGCATCGCCGCCGCAAACAATTTCATAAATACCTATTTGACTATAGATAGCAGGAGAGAATCTCTACAAAGCGAAAATACCACCATACAGGCGGGCTGTCAAGACAGAGTATGTTCCGGACTTATTTTTAATTATAGGCGCAACGGTCGTGCCGGCAAAAGGGCCGGAAGTCTTCGGGGCGTCAGCCGAAGGCTGGCCCTTAATCTTTCGGCCCGGGTGGCGGTATGACCGCAAGCCTGTGCAGAATAGTTACGGTATTACAATACCTTCGGCTTCGAGGTCCTGGCGGAGCTTCTCGCGTTCCGCCTTCCTCTGTTCGGGCGGGAGGTCCTTCATATCGTCCAACCGCTTCTTTATGGCCTCTTTGCGCTCTGGGGGCAGCGCGTTGAACTTGGCGACCTTGTCGCGGTAGGCCTGTTTTTCCGCAGGCGTCATGTTCCGCCAGCGCTCCGCGTTTTTCAGGACTTTTTCCTTCTTTTCGGGCGGGAGCTGGCTCAACCGTTTCGCCTTCTCGCGAAGTTCCTGTTTCTTCTGCGGCGGAAGCTTCTTAAAGTCTGTATAGGACTTCTTCATCCTCTCGCGCTTGGCAGGCGGGAGAGACTTGAATATTTCGTGTTCATCGAGGGCGTCCTGCTTCTCCTTAGGGGACAACGACTGCCACCGTACATCCGGGTTCTCCGGAGGGGCAACCGGTTGGGCCTGCGGGGCGGTCGCCGAAGGTTGGCCCGGAGCCAAGGCCGTGGCCGCAAAGGCCGCACCCGAAAGCAACAGGACCATTAAAAGCGCGTTAACTGCTTTCTTCATGCTTTCCTTAAGTGAAATTGCCATTACAGGCCCTCTATCGCCTCGACATGGTCCATTCCTTCGATGGTATCCAGGTCGCCCAGCACATCGTAATTCTCTATCAAATCCCAGTCCGCCTGTGCGACCATCTGGGTGGCTGGCTGGACATGGTTGTTGGCAGGCTGGCCGTAGAAGAACAGAAGGCCGACGGCAAGCGCCCCTGCCGTGGCAAAGGCCGGTATCAGTTTCCTGCCGACATTCCTGTGCTTTATTCTGGCCATGACGGCGTTTGCAGCCCTGAGAGACTCATGGCGAGACGGCTCGGCCAGGTCTATGGTAGCCGTTATCTCGCGGAGGTCCTCAAGGTAGGCCTTGCAGGATGGGCAGCCCTCGGCGTGCCGGGCTACATCCTCTGCCTGCCAGTGGTCCAGCTCGTCGTAAAAATACAGGGATAAGAGCTCTTCGTAGCCCCTGCAGTCACCTTTACTATCCTTCATGGCCATAACCTCTCATACTCTTCCTGAGCGATGCAATCGCCCTTACAAGGTGGGACTTTACAGCCCCTTCCGAAATGCCGAGCACTTCGGCTATCTCGGATATCTTCTGGTCCTGCCCGTGCTTCAGCAGGAAAACCGCCCGCTGCTGTTTGGGCAGCTTGCCGACCGCTTTTTCGAGGGCCTGCCTTAGCTGCCTTTGCTGGATGCCGTCGTCCGGCATGGAGCCATGCCTCGTTTCAGGCACCATCTCCCACTCGTCCGGCCTGTCGTCCTCGTCCGGCCTGTCGTCGCGGAAGAAGAATATCTTACGCATTATCGAGGCCTTGCGCTGGTGGTCCAGACAGACATTGTAAAGCACCCGCAAGAACCAGGTCGAGAAACTGGATTCGCCCTTAAAGGAACCCATGCCCTTGTATGCCTTTATAAAGGCGTCCTGCGCGAGGTCCTGGGCATCGTGCTCGTTGCCCGTCATCCGCCTTGCGAAGGAGATCGCCTTGGGCATGTACCTGGTTACCAGGATGCCGTAGGCTTCGGAATCCCCCGCCTTGGCGGCCTCGACTAGCTCTTCGTCGTCACTTTCGATGCCAAGCGGACGGGACATCGCCCTCCCGGTATTACCTGCTTTCACGCCTGTCATGGCGAAGCCCCCTGCGTTCGTGCCTGCGGCCGCCTTCCGCTGCGGATATCTATAATATATAGACGGCCTTTAAGCCCAATAGTTTACATTAATTATCCGAAAAAGCCTTCATAGTATTTTATGGGAGCAAAAAGCGTTTGAAAAGGCAAGATATTAAGACCTGATGCGGATAGAGTCAGGCAAGGCGGCTTTTGTATGGCCGCCCTGCCTTTTTTTCATCGCGCTGTGCTTCTTGCCGCGCTGAACGCTTTCAGGCTTACCGCTGTCCTTATTTCCCCCCTCCGCCGGTCGTCCCGCCGGAGGTGCCGCCCGTTGTACTGGTGGCGTTCTTCATTGCCTTCTTGCTCTTTTTGTGTTTCTTGTGCTTTTTGGTGGTTTTCTTTTCGCCCGTATCGCTCTTGGTCTCCGTCGAACTCGTCCCGGCCGAACTGCCGCCGGACGTGCCGCCCGTATCGGCCGCGTAAACAGCCGGGACGGTCAGGAACAGGCCCATTACCAGGGCCGCAATTATTTTCCTCAGCATATCGCATCCTCCTGCCGGCATCCCGACGATTGGAAATTGGCACAAAAGACCGTCCAGCGCATATTTATATTTTAAACCAAAATGCAAAAAATAGACAACCTGTCGGCGGAACGCAAAGGATGACAAAGAAAAAGGCAGGACGGTTTTGCCGTCCTGCCTTTTTTCCTGCTATCTACTACCCGGCCTTAGGGCCGTTGCGCTGGGTCTCTAAGGGATTGGGGTAGCTTCTGAAATTACTTCGTTGCCGGGGCGGCAGCCGGAGCAGCGGCCTCGTCCTTCTTCTCTTCCTTCTTCGCCTTCTTGGCCTTCTTTACCTTCTTGACCTTCTTGACTTCCTTCTTCTCGGCCTTGGCGGCGTCAGCAGCCGGGGCAGCGGTCGCGTCAGCGGCCGGGGCAACGGTCTCAGCGGCGAAAGCCATCGAACCAACCAGGAACATGCTCATGACAACAGCGGCGATTATCTTCTTCATCGTGGTCCTCTCCTTTTGCCGGTCATGCCGGCTCATAAAAAACTAAAAAATTAAAAATTCCCGCCCAGCGCTATTACTCTAGTTTAGACGATATTAATGAAAAAAGGTTTACTTTTTTAATATTTCTAAAAAGATTACTGCTTATTTTGAGCCGCCGCCCATGTTTCGGCCGTCTTCGCCCGGGTGTCCTTAAGGTTAAGTATCCTCGCCAGCACGGCTTTTTTCGCAGTACCGCCCCTGTGGTCCCTGGCATTGACCGAATTTTCGACCTTCAGCCTGGCGAGCGCCTCGGGCCCCGCGTCCGGAAAAAACTCCCTCAACTCATCTATTGTAAGGCCATCCATCTCCTTCCCGGCTTCAAGCAGATGCCTGACGACCTTGCCCACGACCTCGTGCGCCTCACGGAAAGGCAGGCCCTTGTCGGCGACAAGGTAATCGGCGAGGTCGGTCGCGGTCGAATACCCGCCCTTTGCCGCGGCGAGCATCCTTTCTGCGCGGGGCACAAGCCCGCCTACCATATCCCTGCATGCGCGCAGGGAAGCTCGGACGGTGTCGGCGGAGTCGAACACCGGCTCCTTGTCCTCCTGCATGTCCTTGTTGTACGCAAGGGGCAAGCCCTTCATCACGGTCAGAAGCGAGATAAGGTCGCCGTACACCCTTCCCGTCTTGCCGCGCACCAGCTCCGGGACATCCGGGTTTTTCTTCTGCGGCATGATGGACGAACCGGTGCAGTACGCGTCCGGCAGGTCTATGAAACCGAACTCGCCGGAAGACCAGAGCACGAGCTCCTCAGAAAGCCTGGAGAGGTGCATCATGGTCATGGCGGATGCCGCTATGAATTCAATCGAGAAGTCGCGGTCGGAGACCGAATCGAGGCTGTTGTCGGTCGGCTCGGGGAAGCCGAGCATCAGCGCGACAAAGCTGCGGTCGATGGGGTAGCCCGTGCCCGCAAGCGCGCCTGCGCCGAGGGGCATCCTGTCCCCGCGCATCAGGCAGTCGAAGAACCTCCCCGCGTCCCGCTCCAGCATTTCATAATATGCCATCAGGTGGTGCGCGAAGAGTATCGGCTGGGCCCTCTGGAGGTGTGTATAACCCGGCATTATCACATCTATATACTTCTCGGCCTGCGCAAGGATAACCCCCTGAAAGTCGTCTATCTCGTTTAGGACCGCGCGTACCTCGTCCTTCAGGTACATCCTGATGTCGAGCGCGACCTGGTCGTTGCGGCTTCTCGCGGTGTGCAGCTTCTTGCCAGCATCGCCAACTTTCGCCGTCAGGCGGGACTCTATGTTCATGTGGACATCTTCCAGGTCCACCCGCCACTCGAAAGCGCCGGACTCTATTTCTTCCAGCACCTCGCCGAGCCCGTGTATTATTTTGTCCGCGTCGGAGGCGTCGATTATGCCCTGCTTGGCGAGCATCCGCGCATGGGCTATGCTGCCCGCGATATCGTATTTATAAAGCCTCTTGTCGAAGGTGACCGATGCGGTGAATTCCTCGACAAATTTATCCGTGGGCTGCGTGAACCGCCCTCCCCAGGGTTTATCTTTCATGCGTTTCCCCTAAATATTTTTCTATGTGCGCGGCGAATTCCCTGAAATCGTCTGAATGAGTTTGAAGGGCGTCATGCAGCTTCCGAGGGTCAACCTTTAAATACTCGTGGACGAGAAGGTTCCTAAGCCCCGCCATATCCGCGATCTTGCCGGCAAATTCGACAGGCAGGCAGCCCTCCCTCCCAAGCGCAAGCAGGATGTCCTTATAATCTTCCACTCTGCTTACGCCAAGCCCCGCAAGGATATGGTTGCCTATGTCAAGCACAAGCTGGGTGCTCAACTGAAGGCCGTGCTCCACAGTCCAGAACTTTTCGACATCGGCCTCCATCTCATCTACCGATAAGCGCCGTAGTGCGCGCAGGGTGTTATAATACCTCTCGAGTTCGGAGAGCCTGCTTCTGACAAGCGACTTGTCGATCATCTTATCTCCCCAAAGCGGCCGGTCTGTATCCGCTCTTTAAGCGCTTGAAAATGCGGCTCCTTCAGATAAAGGTAATCCTGATAGAAATTGAATGAACTGACCGCAAATATCGACCTTAGCCTCTCATCCCTTGAACATATTACAACCCCGTCCCGCATGACCTGATGCGACAGAAGCGGCGGGGCCTCGTTGAGTATGACGAGGTCTACCTCTTTGACCCGCACAACATCCGGCAGACTGCTCATAGCCTTTATTTTATAGTCGAAAAAACCCTTGCGCGGCACGGCAGACTCGTCGAGATAAACCGCAACATCCACATCCGACAGTTTGTTCTGCGTACCCTTGGCAAATGAGCCGAAAAGATACGCGAACAATACCTCGGGACGCGCCGCGAAATATTCCTTAAGCGCTTCGGCTATTTTTTCTTTGGTTAACGCTTCCTTCATATAAGCCCTATTCTAATTAAAGAATTCCAGCATCCACCGGATGGTATCGGCCCAGCTGCGTTTGCCTATCATCTTCGCGGAGACGAGCGCGCCTGCGGTGAATACCGCCCAAACCCCGACGACAACGAGCACTATGTCCATTTTGCCTCCGGCAGGCCCGCTTTACTTCTTCAGCATCGCGCTGATGCGGAGCCTGAGCGCGTTCAGCTTGATAAAGCCTTCCGCGTCCTGCTGGTTGTAGACGCCCTCTTCGCCGAAGGTGGCAAAGCCCGGGTGGTACAGCGACTGGTCGGACTTCCTGCCCACCACATCGCAGGTTCCCTTGTAGAGCTTCATGCGGGCGACGCCGTTCACGGCCGTCTGGGACTCGTCTATCATCTTCTGCATAAGCTCGCGCTCCGGCGCGTACCAGAACCCGTAGTACACGAGCTCGGCATAGCGCGGGATGAGCGAGTCGCGCAGGTGCATTACTTCGCGGTCGAGCGTGATGCTCTCCACCGCCCTGTGCGCCGCGTGCAGAAGCGTCCCGCCGGGGGTCTCGTACACGCCTCTGGACTTCATGCCAACGAAACGGTTTTCGACCATGTCTATGCGGCCGACGCCGTTTTCGCCCGCGACCTTGTTGGCGTATGCGAGAAGCTCCGCCGGGGACATCCTACGCCCGTCTATCGCGACCGGGTTTCCGGCGGCATACTCGACTTCGACATATGTTGGCCTGTCCGGGGCCTCCTCGACCGGGACCGCGAGCGTGTACATATCGCGGGTGGACTCCATCCACGGGTCTTCGAGGATGCCGCCCTCATAGCTTATGTGCAAAAGGTTCCGGTCGGTCGAAAACGGCTTGCTCCGCGTGGCCGTGACTGGGACATTAAGCTTCTCGGCGTAGTCCATCAGGTCCTCGCGAGACTTGAAATCCCATTCGCGCCACGGGGCTATTATCTTGACATCCGGCTTCAGGGCGTAATAGGTCAGCTCGAAGCGGACTTGGTCGTTACCCTTGCCGGTCGCGCCGTGGCTGACCGCGTCCGCGCCCTCGGCGTTTGCAATCTCTATCTGGCGCTTCGCTATCAGCGGGCGGGCAATCGAGGTGCCGAGGAGGTAGCGGCCCTCGTAGACCGCGTTCGCGCGGAGCATCGGGAAGACGAAGTCCCGGACGAACTCCTCGCGCAGGTCGTCGATGTATATCTTCGAAGCGCCGGTCTTTATCGCCTTCTCATTCAGCGGCTCAAGCTCCTCGCCCTGGCCCAGGTCCGCGGCGAACGCGATTACCTCGCAGCCGTATTTTTCTATCAGCCACCTGATGATAACCGAGGTATCAAGCCCGCCCGAATATGCGAGGACTACTTTCTTAACGTCTTTCATTTATTCAGAACCCTTTCGTTTTAAAAAATTACCTCGCCCAGCCCGGAGGCGCGCCAGCCTTCCTCGCCTCGTCGGGCAGCACGGACTCGACCATCTTCGTCGCCTCGTCCAATTCCACCTGTGCCTCGTCCATCCTCAGCCTTGCCGCCCCGCGCAAATCACTGTATCTGTTTACATCGT
>DASXVI010000287.1:0-10545 GCA_036504315.1 Nitrospirota bacterium | reverse complement strand
AAATAAAGTTATACTCAAATAACTATGAGTGTTTATAAAAAACAAGATGTAGAAGGTGCTATTATTCGTAAATGCAAGACTGAATTTCGGGATGGTTCCGAGAGAAATGCATGGTATGAATATAATGGTATTAAAATTCTTCGAGTTACAATCCCCAAGGGGAGGGGAGATATAACGCCAGGGACATTGAGTTCAATTAAAAATCAATTGAAATTAACCAGAGAAGAATTTGATAAGTTTATTAAATGCACCTTTACTGCTACTGATTTTGAAGAGAAAATGCGCAACCTTGGATACATAAAATAGAAAGGGGTGGTAGTCATAGCAAAACCGACCGCAAGGGTAAACAGGGAAATCAGAGTCCGTGAAGTCCGCGTAATAGGCGGCGAAGGCGAACAGCTCGGCATCCTGACGATTCAGGAGGCGCTCCGCGCCGCGGAGGAGAGGAGCCTCGATTTAGTCGAGGTGGCCCCGACCGCAGACCCGCCAGTCTGCAAGATTATGGACTACGGCAAGTACAAGTACGAACAGGCCAAGAAGATGCACGAGAGCAGGAAGCACCAGAAGGTAATCCTGCTTAAGGAAGTCAAGATGAGGCCTGCTACCGATGTACACGACTATGTCTTTAAAGTGAACCACGCCAAGAGGTTCCTTGCCGAAGGCAACAAGGTAAAGATGACCGTCGTCTTCCGGGGCAGGGAGATGGCGCATACCGACCTTGGGGCAGCCCTGCTCGACCGCGTGGCGACCGATATCGCCGATGCCGGCAATGTAGAGCAGATGCCCAAGCAGGAAGGCCGCACTTTGGTGATGATTATCTCTCCAAAGGCTTGACAATGGCCTGTTTATAGTGTATCCTGATTGCTTCCGTTAAGGGACGGGCTTATTTTAATAGCAATTACAAGGGGGAAGAACTGTTATGGCAGGCTATAAGTTGAAGACCCATAGGGGCGCCGCCAAGCGTTTTGACTTCACCGCCTCAGGCAAAGTGAAGAGAGACATGGCTTTCGGCAGCCACCTGCTGACGACGAAAACGGCGAAGAAGATGCGCAAGCTTACGACTTCCGCTTACGCTGATGTGACGCTGGTCAAGATGTTGAAGAAGCTCCTGCCTTTCAAGTAGGCCGGGGACTTAAAACAAAATTTCGTTTCGATAGGGAGAATTGAAAAATGCCGAGAGCAAAAAGGGGATTTAAGGCCAGGAGGCGCAGGAATAAGGTCCTGAAGCTTGCCAAGGGCTTCTACGGCGGCAAAAGCCGTCTATTCAGGACAGCTACTGAGGCAGTAGACCGGGCGCTTAAGTACGCGTATCGCGACAGGCGCCAGAAGAAGAGGCATTTCAGGGGAATCTGGATTGCCAGGATAAACGCGGCGGTCAGGCTTGCCGGCCTCTCGTACAGCGAGTTTATCCACGGCCTCAAGCTCGCCAATATCGACCTCGACAGGAAGGTGCTCGCCGAGATGGCGGTTTCCGACATTGCCGGGTTCAACAAGATTATCGACGCAGTAAAGAAGCATGTCGCCGCGTAACTGCGAATGTGCGTGATAGATTTTAAAAATTAGGGGCCTTTTGGCCCCTTTTCTTTTATGAAAATGGGTAGTCGGGGCGCGGAGGGTTTGCCGGACGAGGGTGAAAACCGCTGAGCGCACGCGGCACCGGCCAGCCGCTCCATGCAGAAGTGCGAATGTTTTCACCCGACGACGGCATGCCCGAGCGCAAATAAAGCCGCTGGATTCCTGCCTTCGCAGGAATGACGGAATTACCGGGTTTACCATAATGAGGTTCCACTTGAGCGCTGTCACTCTGATAAAATGTTCTGATTACGGCCCGGAAGCTGTTGACGGAGCGGTCGGCCGCGCAGTGGATTCGCTCGGCGGCATTTCGGCCTTTGTAAAGCCCGGCATGAAGGTACTGTTGAAGCCGAACATGCTCGCGGCCCGTAGCATCGACAAGGCCGTCACGACCCACCCCGAGGTTGTCCGGGCGGTAATCAGGCTGGTCAAGCAGGCGGGCGGGATACCCGCAGTCGGCGACTCCCAGGCCATCGGCGGCTTCGCGAAGATTGCTGAGACTACCGGCATAGCCGCCGTATGCGCTGCAGAGGGCGCGGAGCTTGTCGAGCTATCGGAAGCCGTGCGCGTTGCCGGGAAGGGTACATTCAAGCATTTCGAGCTGGCCAAGCGTGTCGTCGAGGCCGATGCAGTTATAAACCTGCCGAAGGCAAAAACGCATTGCCAGATGCTGTTGACACTTGCCGTAAAGAACCTGTTCGGCTGTATACCCGGCACGAGGAAGGCGCAGTGGCATTTCAAGGCCGGTGTGGACAAGACGGCGTTTGCGACGATGCTGGTGGAGATACATGAGCTTGTGCGGCCCGTCCTGAACATCGTTGACGGTGTAGTCGGGATGGAGGGAAACGGCCCCGGAAGCGGCACTCCGCGCGAGCTTGGGTTTGTAGCGGCCTCGCCCGACGCGCACAGTCTCGATATCGTGCTTGCGGAAGTATTGGGCGTCCCGCACGATATGGTGCCGACGATACGGCTTGCGAAGACCAGGGGGCTTGCCCCGGCGGGTATTGGTGAGATTGAGGTAGTGGGTGATTACGCGGGTATAGATGATGCGCGGGTGCGCGGCTTCAAGCTCGCGTCTGCGTCCAACCTGGAGTGGAGCATCCCGGAGCCGGTGCGCAAAGTCTTGAAGAGCGCGCTGACGGCAAAGCCTGTTGTCGATAAGGAGAAGTGCGTCAACTGCATGATGTGCAAAGAGGCCTGCCCCATTGCGGCTATCGGGCCGGGCAAGGGCAGGCCGGATATAAACCTGCGTCTGTGCATCAGGTGCTTCTGCTGTCAGGAGATATGCCCCAAGGGCGCAATCGAGGCCGCCGAGGGCTGGCTGCTGAAATACCTGAGCTAAAGAGCTCTCACTACCCGGCTTTTCTCACCCCCACCCTTTATCCCTCCCCCGTCGCAGGGGGAGGGATAAAACCTTTCGTTTTTCTCCCCTCCCCACCTGCGGGGGAGGGGTCGGGGGCTGGGGGTTCACTCCATTATCTTAACATAAATCTCGTTTGCGATTTCTATGTCCAGCGCAAGTTCCGTCTCGCCGGAGCGGATGACCAGCGCGGGCTTTTTCTGGTGCAGGTGTATTATCGTGCCCGGCACGATGCCGAGCGTGGAGAGCCTGTCCATCCTGCTGTGGTCCTTCGGCGCGATAAAGACTATCTTAGCGCGGTTGCCCGGCTGGAGGTCCGTAAGCGGAGTAACCAGCGGCTTCATCTGCTGGGCGAGCTTGTTGCAGCAGTCGCCCTGCGGGATATGCTTGCCGTGCGGGCAGGTGGGCGGGTGGCCCAGGAACGAGCAGACCGAATCCGTCACCTCCGGGCTTAAGATATGCTCGAACTGGCAGGCGGTAGTTTTAATCTCGTCCGCGCCCAGCGCGAAGACCTCTGCCAGGAGTTTTTCGGCGAGCCTTTTTCTGCGGATGAGCTTCTTTGCCCGCTCGCGGCCTTTGTCCGTAAAGGCCGCGTCCTTGCCGTCATGCAGGGATACGAACCCGTCTTTTTTCATCTGGTGCAGGATTGCGTTCGCCCGCTCGGTATCCTTCGCCAAGCCTGCATCAACGAACATGGCGGCTTTTTCCGCCTTGCCGCCGCTCTCCTCGGCAAGCCATATTTCCTCAAGGAATTCGTCTATCGTAACTTCCGTATTGCAAAGGTTGGGGTCGCAGGCTTTATTCTCAAACATCTTATGGTCTCCTTTATTTTAAAACTACTGAAGTGTTATTCCAAATGCGTTCAGTCCAAAGTTCAGCACGGCCCCCGTTAGCACGGCGAACGGGAACACTATGCACAGCATGATTACCGCCGTCTTCATCCCGCGCTCCTTTATCGTGACGAAGAACTGCGCTATGCAAGGCACGAACAGCGTTATCGTCACCACGCTCACAAGCACCTGGACGGGAGTGAGCAGCCCGGCCTTCTGCATCGTGAACAGCCCGGCCGCGCCGTAGTCCCTTCTCAGGAAGCCGATGAGGAATGCTTCGGTAGTCTTCGGCGGCAGGCCGAGGAGGTTGACGACGATAGGCGAGCCGGCCTTCTCCACGAGCTTTAAGAGCATCGTCTTGTCGGCGGTGAAGAGTATCAGCGTGCCGAGTACGAAAAGCGGCACGGCTTCTTTTAAGTACCACTCGATCCTTCCTATGGTCTTCATAAAAATATTCTTCAGCTTCGGCATCCTGATGGGCGGAAGCTCAAGTATAAAGTCGGACGGGTCGCCGGGTACGATGATTGACGCGAGATAACCCGCAAGGAACAGCACCACTACCAGCACGCCCACCCAGATGAGCGTCGCCATCGGGGAGATGCTTGAGAGCATGCCCATGATAACGCCCAACTGCGCCGAGCACGGGATGGCGAGGGCAAGCAGGAACGTTACTATGATGCGCTCCTTTTTGGTTTCGAGTATCCTTGTCGTAAGCGTCGCCATCGTGCAGCAGCCAAGCCCGAGAACCATCGGCAGGACGGCCTTTCCGTTTAAGCCTATCGTTTTGAAAATCCTGTTCACCATTATCGCGAGACGGGGCAGGTAGCCCGAGTCCTCGAGCATCCCGAAGGCGATGAAGAAAGTTGCCGTTATCGGCAGGACGATTGCGATGGCGTATGTCAGGGCCATCGTCACGATACCGTATGGGCCGACGAACAGCTCGCGCAGGAAATTAACCGGCATGACTGCCTGAAAAAAACCGATGGCATAAGGGTTGATCCATTTGGCGAAAACCTGGGTCTCCATGAAATTGACCATCGTGCCCGCGCCCAGTACCCCGACAAATTCGTACATCAAGCCAAGCACGACGATAAGCACTGGCAGGCCCCAGACCGGGTGCATCGTGATGTCGCCAAGCCATCTGCGGACGCCGCGCTCCGGCTTCTTCAGCCGAGTCTGGGTCTGGACGGCGACCCTGTCGACCACGGTCAGGCGTTCCTTGTTTATCTGGTATCCGAGCGAGTCGGAATACTGCGCCTGCGTACCCTTCACGATGGCGTCGAGCTTGTCAACATCGGCACGGTCGAGCCTGGAGTGCAGCCAGCTCTTCAGGCTGGTGTCTCCGCCCAGAAGCATCAGGGCGAGCGAGCGGCGCGATATCCGGGACTCCGGCAGAAGGGGCTCCATCGCGAGGATGGCTTTCTCGATATCTTCCGTGTAGCGGATCGTGAGGACAGAGCGGCGGGGGGCGGGTATCGCCTCCATCAGCTTTGTAATGCCCTTCCTGCGCGTGGCGGTGGTGCTGAATGTGTCCACGCCGAGCTTTTCGGACAGGGAGGCGAGGTCGGTCGAGATGCCGAGATTCTCCGCCTCGTCCGCCATGTTCAGCGCCATCACGAACGGCACGCCCATCTCTGATAGCTGGAGCGTGATAAGGAGCGAGCGGCGGAGGTTTTTGGTGTCCGCCACCTGCACGATGGAGTCGAACTCCTCGTTCAGTATTATGTTGCGGGTGACGACCTCGTCCTCGGACATCGGCAGCAGGCTGTTCACGCCGGGGGTGTCCATCACGGTATAGTTATGCGTCCCGATGAGGGCATTGCCCTGGCTGACCTCGACCGTCGTGCCGGGGTAATTTGATACGGTCGCGTATTTACCTGTCAGGTATCCGAAGATTACGCTCTTGCCTACATTCGGGTTTCCTACGAGAAGCAGCTTTCTTAGACCTTTGGCGCTCATTTATGTATTTCCCTCTTTCGATAAATCATGGTGGTAATGCGTCATGCTTTGCGGCAGTTCCCGCACAGTCCGTAAAGTTCGAGCTTGTGGTCCTCGACGATGAAGTCGAACTTCTCGGCCACTGCGTCCTGGAGCTTTTCGATGTCCGGGTCCTTGAACTCGAATATCTTCCCGCACCTCTTGCAGATGAGGTGGTCGTGGTGGCGGGAGGTGTCCTCCTTCTCGAACACGCCCTGCGGCCCCTCGAACCGGCGCTCCTTGGCAAGGCCGGCCTCGGTCAAAATCTTCAGCGTCCGATAGACGGTGGTAAGCCCGATGCCGGGATGGGTGCGCGAAACCTTCTGATAAAGGTCCTCGGCGGTGATATGCCCGTTGACGGAGAAGAATACCTCCGCGACGGCGTCCCTCTGGCGGGTGCATTTCAGGCCCTTCTCGGATATGAACCTGTTTAAGTCGGCAATTCTCTTGTTCATTGACGGCCCCGTTAGTTGGTTGGCTCTGTCCGGCGGAAGCGAAGTGGCCCGTCGCTTGCGCCTATTTGAAACCGATTTTCAATATCAATATCACGAAGGGAGGGCGGGAGTCAACAAAAATTTAAAAATAAGATAGAATATTATTGTCAGGTGGGTCTTGTCTGGATTATATTATATGCGCTGATGATTAATTCTTAATTTCAAACAACTGAAAATAAAGGATAACAAATGCGCGTATTAATCAGAGTATCCATTTTGCTGGCTGCCGTAGTAATGCTTTCCGCCTGCGCCCCGACCATGAAGGTGGTGGTGAACCCCATCCCGGCGGACACTACCCCGGCAAAGGTGCTGGAGATGGTGAAGGCGAAGGAGGCCGGGATTACCGCCATGAAGGCCTCGGTGCGGATACGCATCGAGCCGAAGGACAAGCCGGAGTCGCTGTTCGACGGCGTATTCTACGCGGCGAAGCCCAGCCGCTACCGCCTGACGGCAAACGCTTTCCTCGGGTTCACGCTGTTCGATGTAGTGCTGGACGGCGACAAGTTCTACTTCTACCAGCCGTCCGACGGCTGGCTGTATACCGGGCCGAGGGCCAAGTTCAAGGGGTTCCTGCTTGAGAAGGGCGTGAACATCGACCCGGAGACGCTGTTCCGCTCGGTATTTGTCGGCGAGCCGGATTCGGACTACAAGTACCTTGTCGAGCGCGGGCGGGCCGGGGACACATACCAGATTTATACGATAAAGGGCGGGGAGGGACCGTTCCTGCCGAAAGTGAAAGGCGAGTACGACCTTGGCCTGAACCTGCTCCGGCATACCTTCTACGACGACATGTCGTTCCCGTATATGTTCGTGGATGTGGACGGCTTCCAGAATGTCACGGGCTACCAGCTCCCGCAGAAGCTGAAGGTGGAAAACCGCAAGGACCGCTACAACGCGGTAATAACCTTTTACCGCTATATCATAAACCCGGAGACGGCCCCGACGGACTTTACAATCCAGGGCGGTGAGCTTAAAGGCATCAGGACGGTAGAGTAACAAGCCTTCAATGGCACCGGGCAGGTAGCCGTATAAGTGCGGTAAAAGCGGGGTTTTCAGCGTAATTTGCTTGACAGCGGGTTGCCGGTATGTTAATAATTAATCGCTTTCCCTCTCAAGGGGAGAAGGCGGTTCTACTTGGCAGCATGCTGGTCAGGGCCCGATTTTCTCAGACCCCGCTATTTGAAAATAACGCATTTTTTCAAAAAGTCCGTCCACCCGATTCAGGACGGCCTACCTGCGTCCATACCATTCATAATTTCATAGCCGTTTAACATTTTGTTAAATCAAGGAGGCGTTTTGCCATGAAAAAGAAGTATCTCCTCGCTCCCGGTCCCACTCCAGTCCCGGCAGAGGCGCTTACAGCAATGTCAATGCCGATAATCCACCACCGCTCCCCGGAGTTCATACCTATCTTCGAGAGCGCGAGGAACGACCTTAAATGGCTTTTCCAGACCAATAACGATGTCCTCATGCTCGTAGCCACAGGTACCGGCGGCATGGTCGGCTCGGTCACGAACTTCCTTTCGCCCGGAGACAAAACGCTTGTCGTGCGCGGCGGAAAGTTCGGCGAGCGCTGGACGAAGATATGCGAGGCATACGGCGTTATCCCGACCAACATCGATGTCGAGTGGGGCTACTCGGTAGACCCGAAGCTAATCGAAGACGCGCTCAAGGCGGACCCGTCCATCAAGGCCGTCCTGGTGCAGGCCTCCGAGACATCTACCGGCACCTCGCACGATATCGAGGCGATTGCCAAGATAGTAAACAAGTACGAGAATACGATACTCATAGTTGATGCCATCACGGCGCTCGGCGTAGTGGATATCCCGGTAGACAAGTGGGGCGTGGATGTCTGCATCACCGGCTCGCAGAAAGCGCTGATGCTGCCGCCGGGCCTGGCCTTCGTGTCGGTGTCCGACAAGGCATGGAAGTTCAACGAGACCTCCAAGTGCCACCGCTTCTACTTCGACTTCGCGAAGGAGAGGAAGAACCTGGTGAAGAACCAGACCAACTTCACCGCCGCGTCCTCTCTGGTAGTCGGCCTGAATGTCGTCCTCAAGATGATGAAGGAAGAGGGCCTGGAAAATATCTTCGCCCGCCACGCGAAGCTCGCCCTTGCCACCCGCACCGCGTTCACGGCTCTGGGCCTGAAGCTCTATGCGAAGGGCATCCCGTCCACGGCTCTTACCGCGGTCGAGGTACCGGAAGGTATCGACGGCGGCAAGGTGGTTAAGCTCCTCCGCGAGAAGTACGGCATCACAGTCGCCGGCGGACAGGACCACTTAAAGGGCAAGATATTCAGGGTTGCGCACCTGGGCTACTCCGACACCTTCGACATCATTACGGCCATTGCAGGCTCCGAGATGGTCCTGAAGGAGCTGGGCGCGAACATCCAGCTCGGCAAGGGCGTCGCCGCCGCGCAGGAAATCCTGATGAAGTAATCCGGGCCGAGAGGCACCGGGGTACGTTAACGCGCGGGTTGAAGGTTTTCGATTTTTAACTCCTATCATGGAGGCATTTTCCGATGAAAGTCCTCGTCAGCGACGACCTCTCGAAAGAGGGTATTGATATTCTGGAAAAAGGCGGGCTCGAAGTGGTCGTAAAGACCGGCATGAAGCCCGACGAGCTTAAGGCGGTAATAGGCGAGTTCGACGGCCTTGTCGTCAGGAGCGCAACCAAGGCCACGGCCGAGATAATCGAGGCCGCGACCAACCTGAAGGTAATAGGCCGCGCGGGTTCCGGCCTTGACAATGTCGATAAGGCGGCGGCCAGCAAGAAGGGCATCGTCGTAATGAACACGCCCGGCGGCAACACCACCACCACGGCGGAGCTTGCCGTTGCGATGATGATGTCGCTTGCAAGGAGCATCCCGCAGGCTACGGCTTCGCTTAAGGCCGGGAAGTGGGAGAAGAAGAAGTTCGAAGGCGTGGAGCTTTACCGCAAGACTCTCGGCGTCATAGGCATGGGCGCGATAGGCTCCCAGGTCGCCAAGAAGGCCAAAGGGCTTGAGATGACCGTCCTTGGCTTCGACCCGTTCCTCTCTGACGAAAAGGCCAAGTCCCTGGGCGTCGAGAAGACCGACCTTGAGACCATCTACGAGCGCGCGGACTTCATCACGATACACTCCCCGCTCACCGACGATACAAGGGGCCTCATCTGCTCCGATACAATCGCCAAGATGAAGGCGGGCGTCAGGATAATCAACTGCGCAAGGGGCGGGATCGTCAACGAGACCGACCTCTTCGAGGCGCTGAAGTCCGGCAAGGTGGCAGGCGCGGCGCTCGATGTGTTCGAGAAGGAGCCGCCGGCGGAAAACCCGCTGCTCACGCTCGACAACTTCATATGCACTCCGCACCTGGGCGCATCCACCGAGGAGGCCCAGCAGAATGTGGCCATAGCCGTTGCCGAGCAGATTGTGGATTACCTCGTGAAGGGCATTGCCCGTAACGCGGTCAATGTGCCGTATGTTTCGGCCGAGGCCCTGCCGAAGGTCCAGCCTTATATCGGGCTGGCCGAAAAGCTCGGGACTTTCCTCGCCCAGATATACGAAGGCGGCCTGACTAATGTCGATGTCGAGTTCTTCGGCGATGTCGCCGAGCTTGATTCCGCGCCGCTTTCGACCGCGGTCATAAAGGGCCTGCTCGACCCGATACTGCTCGAAACCGTCAACTATGTCAACGCCCCGCTCATCGCGAAGGAGCGCGGCATAGAGGTGAAGGCCATCAAGTCCTCGGACACGGTTGACTATCCGAGTATGATAAAGGTTACAGTCTCCTCCGGTACCAAGAGCGCAAGCGTCGCCGGCGCGCTGTTCGGCAAGAAGGACCCGAGGATAATCGCGTTTGACAACTTCAAGGTCGAGGTCGTACCAGAGGGCCATTTGCTGGTCACCCAGAATATTGACGTCCCGGGCGTTATCGGCAACCTCGGCACGCTGATGGGCGAAAGCGGAATCAACATCGCCCGGATGCAGTTCGGCCGCGAGAAGCAGGGCGGCAGGGCAATCTCGGTCTTATCGGTTGACACCAAGCCGACCAAGGAAGTAATGGAGAAGCTGAACAAGCTCCCGAACGTCCTGTCCGTGAAGCATGTATTTATCTAGGAGTATTTGTCCCCGACAGAGAGGGACGGTCATATAACGGGGACTTGGGCGGCATTTCCGCCCAAGTCCCTTGCTTGTGTTAAAAGGAAGAGCAGATGGCAAACATAGTAATCATAGGGACTCAGTGGGGCGATGAAGGCAAGGGCAAGCTCGTTGACCTGCTGACTGCCGAGGCGGATGTAGTAGCCAGGTACCAGGGCGGCAACAACG
>DASXVI010000286.1:0-7297 GCA_036504315.1 Nitrospirota bacterium | reverse complement strand
CCCAGGGGTGCTTGTAAATAATAAAAGACAGGGCGACCAGCAGGGCAGGCGCGACGAACCCGGCAAGCATATTCGGGTTGAAGAATGTCCCTGTAACCCGGCCGCCTTGCGAAAATATCTGGAATAGGCACAGAACAGCCTCGAAGCCCGCTATGCAGAATATTATAGAAATACCTTGCAGCGGGGCGCGCTCTTCCTGCATGGCGCGCCTTGCAAGATAGAAAAATACGATGTAATTGGCGAAAAGCTGGACCCATGTCAAGGCGGCGTGCTTGTATGGCGCGGCCGCGTATGCAATTACCGAGGCTGCAACAAAAAGGCCGACAGCCGGGTCGAGCGCGGTGGAGCGTAGAGAGACTGAGCCGTCTTTATACCATTGGATGAGGTTTACGGCAAGAAGGGCAACGAGGAGAATGCGCAGTATGAATATCGGCAGGTGCGTGGTCCCGCCTTCAATGATGGGGGCAAATATTATTACGGTAAAAATTATAAAAAGGCTTGGCTTCATGCGGGAAAAGGATAAGTTCAATTCGCTTCCAGGATATCGTTATGACGGTTTTCCAATTCATTCTTATTATTTATCTGCCAGGTATCGAAAGCGGGGTCGCTGTCGATGTTGCCCCAGGCAACCGCCGTAAAGGATCCCGCGTCCGCGCCAGGCGGGTCGTTACCCTCGGCCGTGAACGGGATGTTCAAGCCTTTGATACCCCCTCCCATGGAGTAGGCATACCTGAATGGCCCGACAGGCTCCCAGACCATGCCGGTAAAGTCTGTTACGAATACGTTATGCTCCGAATAATAGGTCGTCTCGACGGTAAAGATGCCCTTGAGGTTGGACTTGGCCTCGGCCTGTTTCGCTTTCGACATATACCTCATGTAGTTCGGTATGGCTATAGCGGCGAGTATGCCGATTATGGCCACCGCTATCATGAGTTCGATAAGCGTAAAACCGCTTTTATTTATGGCTGGCTTCAAACCCGTCTCCATTAAAAGAACAGGGGGCTTTTTCAAGCCCCCTGTCGTTTTCCAGAAAAATCACTTAGCTTATATGTCGGACTGCGGATTCAACAGAGTGTTGCCGGAGTCGAGGGTCCATGTATCTAACATCGGATCGGAGTCGATGTTGCCATAAGCGCCCGCAGTGAAGGATGTGAAATCGGCAGCAACCATCGGCTCGCCATTGGTACCCGGCCAATCAGCGGCAGCATATGTCGGGGGTGTGGGGATACCTATATTATTAGCGCCTTTGTCTATGGTGAAGGCATACGCCTTGGCCTTGTCGCCGGCAAGGCCGAAGCCCATGGAGCTGAAGGTGGTAGCATAGATGTTGTTCTCGCCAAAATATGCGACTTCAGAGGTGAATATTCCCTTGAGGTTTGTCTTGGCCTCGGCCTGCTTCGACTTTGCCTGATACTTCAGGAAGTTCGGGATGGCTATTGCGGCCAGGATGCCTATGATCGCGACGACGATCATGAGTTCGATGAGCGTGAAGCCCTTCTTGCTGTGGATTAACTTAAACATTTTTTTACCCTTTCTATGGTTGAGTGCCTGTTGCTATGAAAAACTGAGTTCGCCCTCTTGAGTCTTCCAACCCCTCCCTTCCGAGGACTGTCTTGTTTATTTTTGTTTCTTGTACATTAAATAGAGCAATTTCTATGCCATTTTCATAACTTATTAGAAACTTACCGATTTTATATAGTTAGGCTTTCAATTACTTGTATTCGAGTTATAATCGCGTCGAAAGTGATTATTTACATCACCACTCGTGATTATTTACATCACAACAGCGTATCGTCTACAACGTTAACGAGGTCCCGGTTTTTGTTCAGAGTCCATACATCCATTGTCGGGTCGTTGTCCGCGTTCCCGACCGCAACCGCAGTAAAATAGATGTCCGTTGTGCCGGGCATCGTCGTGGATTGAAAACCGTCCGGCGGGCCGAGCGGGCCGTGCAGACCCACCCAGTCCCCTAAATACCAACTGGCTGTCACATCAGGCGGCGTCCCGGATGTTGTATATGGCCCGGTAGCGGTAAAGTCGTATATCAACGCTTTATTTCCGATAAGACTGAAACCCGCTTCCCTCAGGTCCGGTACAAATCTATTGTATTCGGTAAGATGGGTGGTTTCGGCGACATATATCTGGGAGAGGTTTATCTTCGCCTCCGACTGCCTCGTTTTGGTTTGATAACCCATAAAAGTCGGTATGGCAACTGAGGCAAGCACGCCGATGATTCCCACAACAATCATAAGCTCTATGATTGTGAAACCTTTTTTATCCCGGAGTCTCCTAAACATTTTAACTCCTTTTAAAAACTAAATACTTAAAATTGATAGAAGTTATTACTCGATGCCTGATAATAAAGCAAATTCCATGCCTTTTTCAAGCACAAACTTCAATCCAGTCCAAATTTCTTCAGCCGGTGCCTCAGGGACGGGAAGCTCATGCCAAGCAGACGGGCCGCATCCGTCTTGCCGCCGCCGGTTTTTGTCAACGCCTTAAGCAGGTATTCCTTCTCCAGGTTATCCAGCATTTTCTCGAGTTCGAAACCTTCCTCGGGTATCTCGTCGGGGAAAGGCCTCGTGCGCCTGCCCATACCCGAAAGCTCGTCGGGAAGCTGGCCCGGCGCTATCAACTGTCCATCCGACAAGGCGCAGGCCCTCTCGATTACATTCTCAAGCTCCCGGACATTCCCCTTCCAGTAGTGGTTCATCAGGAGCCTCATGGCTTCGGGAGATACGCGCTCCGGCCCGCCGTCCTTTCTCACCTTCTTCAGGAAAAACTCGACAAGCAGCGGGATGTCGTCTTTTCTTTCACGGAGCGGCGGGAGCGACAGCGGGATGACATTCAGGCGGTAGAACAGGTCCTCGCGAAAGGCGCCCTTCTCTATCTCGGCCTGCAGGTCCCTGTTTGTGGCCGCGATTATCCTGACGTCCACCCTTATATCCGTCGTACCGCCGACCCTTTTGAACTCCCTCTCCTGGAGGACGTGCAGCAGCTTCACCTGAAACGACTGGGTCGTCTCGCTAACTTCGTCCAGGAAAACAGTCCCGCCCTCGGCCACCTCGAAGAGCCCCGCCTTGCTGTCTACCGCGCCGGTGAACGAACCCTTCATATGGCCAAAAAGCTCGGACTCGAGGAGCTGTTCCGGCAGGGCGCCGCAGTGTATGTACATGAAGGGCTTGTCCTTGCGGGAGCTGAGGTTGTGGAGCGCCCTCGCCGCAAGCTCCTTGCCCGTGCCGGATTCGCCTGTAATCAGGACCGTGCTCCCCTTGTCAGCGACCTTTGAAATAAGGTCGAATACCCGCATTATGGAATCGGATTTACCGATAAAATTATCGAACCCGCGCCCGGCCTCGACCTGCCGCCTTAGCAACTGGTTTTCTTCGAGGAGCCTGCGTTTTTCGAGGGCGTTCTTGACGACAAGCTTAATCTCGTCCACCTTGAACGGTTTCATTATATAATCGTACGCGCCCTCTTTCATCGCCTCCGCAGCGGACCCCGCCGTCGCGAAAGCGGTTATCATTATCACGACCGTATCCGGCGAGAACTCGCGCACCGCCTTCAGCACATCGGCCCCGCCGAGCTTGGGCATCCTGACATCGGTAATCACAAGGTCGAATATGTCTTCCTTCAGGAGCTTGATAGCCTTCTGGCCGTTCTCGGCAAGGTCTACACCATAGCCTTCCTTGCCGAGCATGATGGACAGCATCTCCCTCATGCCCTTCTCGTCGTCAACAACCAATATCCTGGCCATATATTACCTCAACTCCCCTGAAGGGACCGTTACGGTCATCCTCGTGCAACGGCCCGGCTCGCTTGCAGCGGTTATCGTACCGCCGTGCTCCTCGACTATCCTGTAAACGATGGAGAGCCCCAGCCCGGACCCGCCCTCTTTCTTTGAAAAGAACGGAAAGAAAATGCGGTCGATATCTTCGGGGTTTATCCCTTCGCCGTTGTCCTCGACCTCCATGAATGTCTTCGGCCCTTCCTTCCAAGCCCTGGCGACTATGCCGGTCGCGCCGGACTGGACCGCGTTTATCAGCAGGTTTAAAAGCACCTGGCGCATCTGGGCCGCATCGGCCCATATCACCAGCGCTTCCTCCGGCAGGTCCAATGATATTTCAAGGCCTTCAGGCAGGTCTCTCCCGTTCGTTAAAAGCTCTACAGTATCGCTGAATACCGTCGAAGCGTCGCAAAACTCCCTGGAGGGGGACTGCGGCCTCGCATAGTTCAAAAAGTCGGTCACGATGCCGTTCAACCTGTCCATCTCGGACAGCGCGATGCCCATCAGCCGCTCGTCGTCGTCCACCAGCTTCAGGTCGGCCTTGAGCACCTGGAGGGCGCCCGAGAGCGACGCCAGGGGGTTCCTTATCTCGTGGGCTACCCCGGCCGCTACCTCTCCTATCGCGGCAAGACGGTCTTTCCTTTTTATCTCGATTTCCATCTCCTTCATCGGGGTCAGGTCCTGGAATATGCCGAGCAGACCGGTAATCCGGCCCGATTCATCCCTGAGCGGGGAAAGCATCATCCCGAGGGCAAGGTCCCTGCCGTCCCTGCGAAATGCAAGCTCATAACGGTACGGCAGCCGGCCGGCAGCTTCGCGGTCATGAAAAAAGGTCTCTACACCCAGCCATTTGAAGACCTCCGCGAACGACTTGCCCTGGACCTCCTGTTCCGTGAACCCGGTTATACCCTCGGCCGCCTTGCTGAAGGACTCGATCCTGCCGTCGAGGCCGATAATGAGCATCCCGTCGGCCATGCTCCTGACTATGTTCTCGTTAAGCGCCTGAAGTTCGCGCAGGCCGGTACTCTTTTCCTGAAGTTCCTCCCTGGCCACCTTCAGCCTTTCCGAGAGGCTGCTCGAAAGGAACGCGATGGTGTAATAAGCGATAAAAGTCAGGAAGATATTATAGAAAAGCTCGCTTTCGGTGTAAAGCCGGTTTGGAGAAGGCAGTATCAGGCCATAATATTGCAGGTCGACAAGCGTCCCGTATGCAATACCGGCAAGCGAGGCAAACAGGAAACTGCCCCGCCGCAGCAATATTATACCGGCCGCTATTATCGAGAATATATAGGTGAACGAGAAGGCGCTGTCAATGCTGCCCGTTGCGTATACGACGCCCGTTTCGAGCAGGATATCGCCCAATACCTGGATATAGGCGAAAAACTTGAGGTTTGCTACATGGTTATATATTAAGGCATAAAATAACGAAAGGGCATAGGTCGCGATAATGAGGCTGAATATCGCGCGGGCCGGCTCCCTTTCCTGATATACATGCAACACCGAGAGAGAGCCAAGGAGGACCGTGACGACCGTGACCCTGAAGATCATCAGCCATTTGACCTTCGCCCTCAACTCCCTGTCATGCATGCTCTGGCCGAGGCCGGCCGCTTCCGCCATTTAGACCAGGCCCTTCCTAACCTACCATGCTCGACATCTTGAAGATAGGCAGGTACATTGCGATGATAATATAGCCGACGCTCGTCCCCAGAAAGACCATCAGCAACGGCTCGAGCGAAGCTGTAAACGCGTCGACCGCGGAATCGACTTCGTCGTCGTAGAAATCCGCGATCTTTGAAAGCATGGCGTCCAATGCGCCCGTCGCCTCGCCGACCGAAATCATCTGGGTGACCATCGGCGGGAAGACTTTGGACTGTTCCAGCGGCTCGGAGAGAGTCTTGCCCTCGCTTATGCTCGTCCTGGTCTGCATTACCGCATTTTCGATAACCCTGTTTCCGGCAGTCTTCGCGACTATTTCGAGCCCGTCCATAATAGGCACGCCCGCCCCCATAAGAGTCCCGAGAGTTCTGGTGAATTTTGCGACGGCAATTTTTCTTGCAAGCGGGCCCACTATCGGCGCTGCCAGCATAGCCTTGTCGATAAAGAGCCGGCCGGGCTTTGTGCCGTATATCTTCTTAATGGCTGAGACCGTCAGGAAGAAACCGATTATCATGAATACGATATAATGCTTAAAAAAGTCGCTGATAGCGATAACTACCTGGGTCGGTCCGGGAAGTTCTCCGCCCATGTCCTTGAACATCTGCGAGAACATCGGGATAACGAACACCATCAGGACCGCGATAACACCGACCGCTATTGTCAGGATTATTGTCGGGTAGACCAGGGCCGACTTGACCTGCTTCTTAAGTTTCATGTTCTTTTCGATATACGCCGTGAGCCTCCCGAGGATGGTATCGAGGATACCGCCGACCTCGCCGGCCGCGACGAGGTTCACGTACAGTTCGTTGAATACCTTGGGGTGCTTGCCCAGCGCATCGGCATAAGTCGCGCCGGATTCCACGTCGCCTCTGATCTTGGCTATCGTCTTGGCCAGTTCCTTGTTCTCGGTCTGGTTTGACAGGATCTCGAGGCACTGCACGAGAGGCAGGCCCGCGTCTATCATCGTCGCGAACTGCCTCGTGAAAACGACTATGTCTTTCTCGCTCACGCCGCCGCCCAGGCCCGGTATTTTTAATTCGAAATTCATACCGGAATTTTTTGCGGCGATATTCATCACCATTATGCCCTGCTTGCGCAGCATGGCAAGGACGTCTTCTTTATTTGCCGAGACGGTCTCGCCCTTTTGTACCTTGCCGTCCCTGGTCTTTCCAGACCAAACGAATACCTGTGTTGCGGGTGGCATCTTAAACTCCTTCTTTTTTACCGATTATTTCTTCTTAGCGGGACCGCCCTGGGTCTCCGGCATCCTCTGGGCCATTGCAATGAACTCTTCCGGGACAGGGCTTCTGCCGAAAGCGTCATCGTATGAGATTACCCTTCTCTGGTAAAGGTCTACCAGCGTCTGGTTCATCGTCTGCATGCCGAACCTTGTCTGTCCCGTCTGCATCGAGGAGTATATCTGGTGTATCTTGTCTTCGCGGATGAGGTTCCTGATGGCAGGGTTCGGTACCATGACCTCGAGAGCGAGTGCGCGGCCCTGCCCGCTCATCTTCGGCACAAGCTGCTGGGCAAGTATGCCCTCGAGCACGAAGGACAGCTGCGCGCGTATCTGCGGCTGCTGGTGCGGCGAGAAGACATCGACTATTCGGTTAATCGTCTGGACGCAGGAGTTGGTGTGCAGCGTGGCAAGCGCAAGGTGGCCCGTCTCGGAGACGGTGAGCGCGGCCTCGATTGTCTCGAGGTCCCGCATCTCGCCGATGAGGACGACATCAGGGTCCTGCCGGAGGACATATTTGAGCGCCTGCTTGAAGCTCTTGGTATCCGCGCCGACTTCCCTCTGGTTGACGATGCACTTCTTGTGCTGGTGGAGGAACTCTATCGGGTCCTCCACGG
>DASXVI010000285.1:0-6744 GCA_036504315.1 Nitrospirota bacterium | reverse complement strand
TCGATACCGTCGAGGCCTGCCATCAGCATAGCCGCGAAGGCCATGTAGCCGTTGCAGGACGGGTCCGGGAAGCGGACTTCTACGCGCTTCGCCTTCGGCGACGGCGAGTACATCGGGATACGGACGGACGCGGAACGGTTGCGGCCTGAATAGGCGAGGTTGACCGGCGCCTCGAAGCCCGGGACCAGCCTCTTGTAGGAGTTGGTGGTCGGGTTGGTGAGGGCGGCCAGGGCGCGCGCGTGCTTCAGTATGCCGCCGATGTAGTAGAGCGCCATCTGGGACAGGCCCGCATAGCCGTCGCCCGCGAAGAGCGGCTTGCCGCCCTTCCAGAGGGACTGGTGGACATGCATGCCCGAGCCGTTATCGCCGAAGAGCGGCTTCGGCATGAAGGTGACGGTCTTGCCGTTGCGCCTTGCGACATTCTTTACGATGTACTTGAAATACATAAGCTGGTCAGCCATATCGACCATGCTGTTGAAGCGCATGTCAATCTCGGCCTGGCCTGCGGTCGCGACCTCGTGGTGCTGGCGCTCGACATAGATGCCGCACTTCTGCATCTCGATGACCATCTCGGTGCGGATGTCTTCCTGGGAGTCGGTCGGCGGGCACGGGAAGTAGCCTTCCTTGTGGCGCGGCTTGTAGCCCAGGTTCGGGCTTTCCTCGCGGCCGGAGTTCCAGATGCCTTCGTCGGAATCCACGAAGTAGTAGCCGGAGTTGGCGGTCTGGTCGAACATTACGTCGTCGAATATGAAGAACTCGGCCTCAGGGCCGAAGTACGCGGTGTCGGCAAGGCCGGTCGAGTTAAGATACGCCTCTGCCTTCTGGGCAATGTAGCGCGGGTCGCGCTCGTAGCGCTCCTTGGTTATCGGGTCGACGACATTGCATATGAGCGACAGCGTCGGGTACTGCGTGAACGGGTCCATCATGGCTGTCTTGGCATCCGGCACGACGAGCATGTCGGATGTATTGATGGCCTTCCATCCGCGGATGGAGGAACCGTCGAAGCCGAGGCCGTCCTCGAATATCTCTTCCTGAAGCTCATCGACCGGCACGGAGAAGTGCTGCCACAGCCCCGGGAAGTCCATGAACTTGAAATCGACCATTACGGTCCCGTTCTTTTTTGCAAATTCGATTACTTCTTTCGGCGTCATCTTCTTCACCCTCCATCGGTTTATTGAAAATAAAATGAAACCTGCTATATCGCGGCTTCTCCGCGTTCACCTGTACGGATCCTGATGACGTCGAGCACTTCGGTGACGAATATCTTGCCGTCGCCGATCCTGCCGGTCTTCGCGCTCTTCTCTATCGTCTCGATCACCCTTTGCAAGATGGCGTCGCCGACGATAATTTCGAGCTTTACCTTGGGCAGGAAGTCAACGACATATTCCGCGCCCCTGTAAAGCTCTGTATGGCCCTTCTGACGGCCAAAACCCTTTACCTCGCTGACGGTGATGCCCTGCACGCCGATCTCGTTCAAGGCGTCTTTCACCTCGTCGAGCTTGAAGGGCTTTATTATAGCCTCAATTTTCTTCAAGCTTTCACCTCCGTTTTATTAATAATCCTTAAGACATTAAAATTACCAAAAAACAAAGCCGTTGTAAAGGCCAATCACTGTCCGATGTGCATTCCAGACTCTGGATAGGCCTCTATATTATGGATTGAAAGGTCGGCTCCGCGCATTTCCTGCTCTTCCGTGAGCCTGATGCCAACGGTCTTCTTCAGCGCAAAATAGACGAGCGAGCCGCAGACGAGCGCAAACGCCGCCGCCAGAAGGCTGACCGCAAGCTGGGAGGCGAAGCTGACCCCGCCCATGCCGCCAAGCTGCTTCATGCCGAAGATGCCTGCTGCGATGCCGCCCCAGGTGCCCGTGATGCCGTGCAGGGGCCATACGCCCAAAACATCGTCTATGCGCAGCTTCTCCTGCTCGAAGGTAAACCCTTTAACGAATATCGCCGCCCCAATTCCTCCGATGGCCAGCGCACCGATGGGGTGGACGATATCGGAACCCGCGCAGATGGCGATAAGGCCCGCGAGCGCTCCGTTATGCACGAAGCCCGGGTCCGCCTTGGTAAGCACCAGCGCGACCAGCGTGCCGCCTACCATAGCCATAAGAGAGTTGACCGCCACAAGGCCGGAAATCCCGGTGTATGACTGGGCGCTCATGACATTGAACCCGAACCAGCCCACCGCGAGTATCCAGCTTCCAAGCCCCAGGAACGGGATATTGGATACTGGGATGGGGTAACTTTTGCCGGTTGCGCCGTATCGGCCGAGCCTCGGGCCGAGCAGTAAAACTGCCGGGAGCGCAAGCCAGCCGCCCATCGAGTGGACGACGACCGAACCCGCGTAGTCGTGGAAGCCCGAGCCGAAAACGCCTGTCAGCCAGCCCTGAAGCCCTATCGGCTGGCCCGATGCTGTCGAAAGCCTGCCCCAGATAAGGGACTCGAACAGGGGGTACACGACGGCGACGAATACCGCACCCGCGAATACCTGCGGCCAGAACTTCGCCCTCTCGGCGATGCCGCCGGAGATGATTGCCGGGATGCAGGCCGCGAATGTGAGCAGGAAGAAGAAATGGACGAGGTCGAAGCCCTGAATGGTCATCAGGTCGCCCGCTGGCCTGAGAAAGTTGATGCCGTAGGCGAGCGGGAAACCTATCAGGAAGTAGACGACCGTGGATACGGACCAGTCCGAAAGGATTTTTACAAGCGCGTTTACCTGGCTCTTGCGCCTGACGGTGCCAAGCTCCAGGAACGCGAACCCGGCGTGCATGGCGAAAATCATCACCGCGCCAAGCATCATAAATAGCACATCACCGCTGTTCTTTAAACTCTGCAGAAGGTCCAATTTCTACTCCTAATTAGACGAGGTATAAAACACCGCCATTATCAATAGCAAGGAGCATGCCCCAAAAGGCGCGATAATGAACCTGTTGATAAACAAGGGAAGTGAAAAAGACATGGTGACAGAACTGCACAAATAACAGGCAGCCGTTGCACTAATTTTAGGCAGGTGATTAAATAAGAGGCATTACAGACGACCGCTCGAATAAGCGGTCACGGACCAGCGGGTGGGTTTTGGATTTAATTAGCCTATCGAGGCGGAAAGGTCAGATTCTTTCCAGTCTGCGGTCACGACCACCTCGCCCATGCTTTTCGGAAGGACCATCTTCACCCGGCCCTTCTCAACCTTCTTGTCGAGCGACATTGCCGAAAGTATGGCCTCGGCGGAGATGCCTGGTGCGCTCACCGGGAGGCCGAACGATTTTAGCAGCGACCCGACCTTTTCCGGGACATCCGGGTTGCACAGGCCGGAGCGCGCGGCAAGCCGCGAAGCCGCAACCATGCCTATCGAAACCGCCTCTCCGTGCCTATAGCTGCTATAATTAGTTATAGCCTCGATAGCGTGGCCGACGGTGTGCCCAAAATTCAATATAGCACGGAGGTTTGACTCCCGCTCGTCAAGGCCTACGACCTCCGCCTTGATTTTGCACGACATGGTAACTATAGCAACCATGGTATCCATAGCCTTGGCCAGTACCGCCTCGCGGTTATTCTCAAGATACGAGAAGAAGTCGCCGTCGTAAATCACCCCGTACTTGACGACCTCGGCCATCCCGGACAGGAACTCTTCATCCGGCAGCGTGCCAAGCGTCTCGATGTCGGCGCAAACATGGACCGGCTGGTAGAACGCCCCAATCATGTTCTTTCCGAGCGGGTGGTTCACCCCGGTCTTGCCGCCGACGGACGAGTCCACCTGGGAGAGAAGCGTCGTCGGGACCTGTACAAACGGTATCCCCCGCATATAAGTGGCGGCGGCGAAACCGGTCATATCGCCGATCACGCCGCCGCCGAGGGCAATAAGCGGGGTTTTCCGATCAAACCGCAGCTTCAGCAAATCGTCGTAAATCCCCGAGACAGTCTGGAGGTTTTTGTACTCCTCCCCGTCCGGTATTATAAGTGCTATAGGCTCTATGCCAGCGTCCCGCAGGGATTTCTTAACCCTGTCCGCGTACAGAGGTGCAACTGTTTCATTTGTAACGATTCCCGCCCAGCCGGAGAACCCGAGAGAGTTTAGCTTGGCACCTATGGCGTCTATAATCCCGCCGCCGATTTCAATATCATAGGAGCGCTCGCCTAATGCTACCCGCACCGTCTGCATTACGCTCATTGTCTGGCTTTCTTTTTCGTGACCGCTATGACCTGGGCCGCTGTCTCTTTAACGGTCATACCTGAGGTGTCTATCGTATGGTCGGCAAGCGCGTAAAACTGCTGGCGGCCGGCCATGAGTTCCTGTATCTTTGCGAGCGGGTCCGGCACCTGGAGGAGCGGACGGCTGCTGTTACCCTGCACCCTCCGCAGGATCACCTCCGGCTGGGCAGTCAGGCAGACGAGCACCCCGCCGCGCTTCATCTCGTCCACATTCCTGACATCGAGCACAGCGCCGCCTCCGGCGGAAATAACGATGTCCCTCTTTCCGGAGAGCGACTTTATCATATCCCGCTCCAGAAGCCTGAAGTAGGATTCTCCAAGCTCCGAGAATATATGCGCAATGGAAACCCCCTGCTCGTTCTCGACTTCCTGGTCCACATCGACAAACCTGTAACCGAGCATCTCCGCAAGGACTCGCCCGACGGTAGTCTTGCCCGTGCCCATAAAGCCTATAAGAGCTATATTGTTCATAGTGACCTCAGATACTCCAAATAACCCTCATAATTGCGCTTCATTTCCTCTACGCTGTCCCCGCCGAACTTTTCGACCATGGACTGTGCGACAGCAAACGCGGCAGCCGCTTCGCCCACTACGGCGGCAGCCGGCACCGCGCATGTGTCAGAGCGCTCTACCGTTGCCTTAAACGCCTTCTTGGTCTTGAAATCTACAGAGGCAAGCGGCTTGTAAAGGGTCGGTATAGGCTTCATCGCCGCGCGGATGACTATATCTTCCCCATTCGACATCCCGCCCTCTATCCCCCCGGCGGAGTTGGTCTTCCGGTAAAATCCCTTTGCGCTGCTGTGGAATATCTCGTCGTGGACCTTCGAGCCGGGCCTCCTTGCGGCATTGAACCCAATTCCTACCTCGACGCCTTTTATAGCCTGTATGGACATTATAGCCTGGGCAAGGCTACCGTCGAGCGTCCTGTCCCGCTGGACGAAGCTTCCCAACCCCGGAGGGCAGCCGGTAATCACAAGTTCGAATATCCCGCCAAGAGAGTCCCCGTCCTTTTTGGCCCTGTCTATAAGCTCCATCATAGTCCGGGATGCCCCTTCATCAGGACAGCGGACTTCGGATTTTTCGGCCCTCTTGAATAATGTCTCAATGCGGCCGGGCTGCCCGGTCATGGCTACCCCGCCTATCTCGCGCACCCAACTGTATACCTTTATCCCGAAATTATCGAGCAAAGCCTTGGCAGAAGCCCCCACGGCAACCTGGATAGCGGTTGCGCGGGCGCTAGAGCGCTCAAGTATGTTCCTTGCGTCCGCGTGGCCATACTTTATCATGCCGGTGAGGTCGGCGTGTCCAGGTCTCGGCCTGGTAACCGCCTCGGCCTTACCTGTATGCGCCGGGTCCGCTGACATCTTCTCGGTCCAGTTGGCCCAATCTCGGTTTTCTACTACAATTCCAACCGGGCTTCCGAGGGTTTTACCCCACCTCACGCCCGACACTATCCTGGAAGTGTCCTTCTCGATGGCCATCCTGCCGCCGCGGCCATATCCCTTCTGGCGGCGGGCAAGGTCCGCGTTTACATATTCCTCGGTCAAGGCGACACCGGAAGGCATGCCTTCTATAATCCCTATAAGTTCAGGGCCATGCGACTCACCGGCTGTCAGGTATTTCAACATTGTAATAACCACCCCTGTCTCGTTGGCAAAAAAAATGCGCCCTCAGGCGCATTTTATAATTAAATGGGGCAATTTATCAAGCCAATTTACAAATTAGCCTGTTTGACTATCTTTGGCGTAATAAAGATAAGCAGCTCGGAAGTAGAATCCGTATCGGTAGTTTCTTTGAACAGCCAGCCTAACAAAGGTATTTTGCCAAGCAAGGGAATATGCGAATCCACATTGGCCTTCTGTTTAATATATATGCCGCCCAGCACTATGGTATCGCCGTCCTTGACCATCACATTGGTGGTAACGGCCTGAGTATTGATAGAAGCAGTAGCACCAGCGGGCGGCAGGGCCGGCTCGTTATTGGTTGCGTTCACCAGCATTGTTATGTAGTTATCGCCCGTTACCCTGGGGGTAACCGTCAAACTCAGGTTCGCGTTAAGAGGCTGTGGCGCAGTGCCGCTTGCGGTAGTTGTCTGAACATAAAGAGTGATGCCCTGGGTTATGCTCGCGGACTGGTTCTCCAGGGTCATAACCTTTGGTGCTGCCAGGGTCGATGCTTTATTGATGGCTTCGAGCGCAGAAATTGTCAGGTCGATATTGACATTTTTGGCTATGTTAAACCACGTCATATTCGAGACAATGCCGGCAGCTTTTCCAAGCTCCTGTGGAACTGCAAGTACAAAACTATTGTCTTTCAGCAGCAGGCTGCTGTTTGTGCCGGAGGTAGCGTCGATTTTTGGACTTGCTCCGGGGGTTTTACCGTTCAGCCTTTGTAAACCCCAGCTGAGCCCAAGGCTCTGGGAGTAGCCGGTCTTAACGGTTACTATCCGGGCCTCTATCAATATCTGCCTGACTTCCTTATCCAGTATATTTATTAAACTTTCTACTTTGTCGAGATTTGCCTTTACATCCGT
>DASXVI010000284.1:0-1829 GCA_036504315.1 Nitrospirota bacterium | reverse complement strand
AAGTCCCGCTCGAAGGCCGCCCTGGCCTCCCGGAGCGAGCCGTGGCCTGTATACGAGCCGCCGCCGTCCTTTGCCGGGCTTGCCTGCCTTATCGGGGGCGGGAGCTGGTCCTCGGCTATCGTGTCGGCCGGGGTCATGATTACGAGCCGCTCGATAATGTTCTTCATCTCGCGGACATTGCCCGGCCAGGGATAGGCCTCGAAACTGCGCATCGCGGAAGGGGTCACGGACTTCTTCCTGTGTCCGTACTCGGCGGAGAATATTTCGAGGAAGTGGTCCACCAGCAGGGAGATGTCCTCGCGCCGCTCGCGAAGAGGCGGGACCGAGAACGGGATGACATTCAGGCGGTAGTACAGGTCCTCGCGGAAGTTCCCGGCCTTTATCTCGTCCTCCAGTACCTTGTTCGAGGCCGCGATTACCCGGACATCCACCCTTATCGTCTTTGTGCCGCCTACCCGCTGGACCTCGTTCTCCTGTAGCGTGCGCAGGACCTTGGCCTGGGTCGCGATGCTCATGTCGGCAATCTCGTCGAGGAAAATCGTGCCGCCGTCGGCCTGCTCGAACTTGCCCTTGCGCTGGCCGGTCGCGCCGGTAAACGAGCCCTTTTCATGCCCGAAAAGCTCGGACTCGATAAGCTCGGAGGGTATCGCCGCGCAGTTGACCGTGACGAACGGGCCGTCCGCCCGAAGCGAGTTCTTGTGGATGCCGCGGGCGACAAGCTCCTTGCCGGTGCCGTTCTCGCCGAATATCAGAACGCGGCCGTTTGTCGGGCCAGCGCGCATTATCTGGGTCTTAAGCTCTGTGATGGCCTCGCTCTTGCCGATAATCTCGTAGCCTGCCGCAAACCTCTCCTTCAGGGCGCGGTTTTCCTCCTCCAGCCTCTTTTTGTCGAGCGCGTTCTTTACCGTAAGCGAGAGCTTGTCTAAAGAGAGCGGTTTCTCTATGAAATCATACGCGCCCAGGCGGACTGCCTTGACCGCGGTGTCGATGTTGCCGTGGCCGGACATGACGATGACCTGCACTCCGGGGTATGCGTCCTTCATCTTGCCGAGCGTCTCGAGCCCGTCCATGCCGGGCATCCATACATCGAGCAGGGCGATGTCGGGCACGGTGTCCTTCATCGAGTTAAGCGCGGCCTGCCCGTTCTCGGCAACGGCCACATCGTAGCCCTCGTCCTTCAATATGGCGCGCACGGTGGAGAGTATCGGCTTTTCGTCGTCAACTACAAGAATGTACGGCATCTTCCCTCACGCCCTCACAGGCAGTTCGAATATGAATTTCGCGCCCACAGGCTCGTTTGCCTCTGCGCGTATGTATCCGCCGTGGTCCGCGATAATACGGTTGACTATCGCAAGCCCAAGCCCCGTGCCGGACTTCTTCTTGCTGAAATACGGCTGGAACAGCTTTTCTTTCTCCTCCGGGAGTATGCCCCCGCCCTCGTCCGCGACCTCGATGCGCGCGGTCCCGAATTCGGTGTCGTAAGCGGTGCGCACCCAGATGCGGCCCTTGCCGTCCATCGCGGCGACGGCGTTGTCGAAGAGGTTCACAAACACGCGCTTCATCTGCTCCTTGTCCACGCTGAGGATAGGGAGCGTTCCGTCGTACTCCTTTATGATGGTGACATCCTTGTGCGCCGACAGGTAAAGGGACGCGGCCTCATCTATTATCGCGTGCATATCGTTTGGCGCGGGTTCGGACTCCGGCATCCGGGCAAACTTCGAAAATTCGTCCACGAGGTGCTTCATGCCGTCCACCTGCGCGATTATCGTCTCGGTGCAGTCCTTTATTATATCCTCGTAGCCGCCGTTGCCCTCGAGGTATTTTTTGCG
>DASXVI010000283.1:0-5746 GCA_036504315.1 Nitrospirota bacterium | reverse complement strand
CCGGGCAAGGAGGAGGACGGGGCAAAGTTCAAGGATTATTTCGACTGGCAGGAGCCGGTCGCAAGCGCACCCTCGCACCGCATACTCGCCATGAGGCGCGGTGAGAAGGAGGAGTTCCTGAGCTTCCGCGCTGCCCCACCGGAGGAAGATTCAGTCGCGCTCCTTGAATCGCTTTTCGTTCGGGGCCAGGGAGCGGACTCGGAGCAGGTGCGGCTCGCCGTCCAGGACTGCTACAAGAGGCTTCTGTCCCTGTCGATGGAGACGGACATACGGCTGTCCACAAAGAAACGCGCGGACGAGGAGGCGATACGGGTGTTCGCGGACAACCTCCGCCAGTTGCTGCTCGCCTCCCCCCTCGGCCAGAAGACCGTACTCGCGCTCGACCCAGGCTTCCGCACCGGCTGCAAGCTGGTATGTCTCGACCGCCAGGGCAAGCTCGTCCATAACGAAAATGTCTACCCGCACACCGGCGACAAGGCAAGGGCGGACGCGGCTGAACGCGTGAAAACCCTGGCCGCGAAATTTGCAATCGAGGCTATCGCAATCGGCAACGGAACCGCCGGGCGTGAGACCGAGAGCTTTGTCCGGTCGCTCGGCCTTCCATCGAACATAGCTGTGGTTATGGTCAACGAGAGCGGCGCGTCCATATATTCCGCGTCGGATGTCGCCCGCGAGGAGTTCCCGGACTACGATGTAACCGTCAGGGGCGCGGTTTCGATAGGCCGCCGGATGATGGACCCGCTGGCCGAACTGGTCAAGCTCGACCCTAAATCGATCGGCGTCGGGCAGTACCAGCACGATGTGGACCAGGGCCAGCTGAAGAACAGCCTCGATGATGTCGTTATGAGCTGCGTCAACGGCGTCGGCGTGGAGGTCAACACCGCGAGCAAGGAACTGCTCTCGTATGTCTCCGGGCTGGGCAGCTCTCTGGCAAAAGGAATCGTGGAGCTTCGCAACGCGAACGGGCCGTTCCGCTCCCGGGACGACTTAAAAAAAGTCCCGAGGCTCGGGCCAAAGGCCTTCGAGCAGGCCGCGGGCTTCCTCCGCATAAGGGACGCGGTAAACCCGCTCGACTCAAGCGCGGTGCATCCCGAGAGCTATGCAATCGTGGACCGCATGGCAAAGGATTTGGGCTGCTCCGTCGCCGACCTGATAAACGACGCGGAGAAGCGCAGGTCGATAGACCTGAAGAAGTATGTTACCAATACCGTCGGGCTGCCGACGCTGAACGACATAATGCAGGAGCTTGCAAAGCCGGGCCGCGACCCGCGCAAGCAGTTCGAAGCGTTCAGCTTCGCGGACGGCATCGAGAAGATGGAAGACCTGCTCCCCGGCATGAAGCTCCCCGGCATCGTGACGAACATCACCGCGTTCGGCGCGTTCGTCGATATCGGCGTCCATCAGGACGGGCTTGTCCATGTCAGCCAGATGTCCGACAAGTTTGTGAAGGACCCGCAGGAGGTCGTGAAGGTTGCCCAGAGGGTGTCCGTCACAGTGATGGAAGTGGATGCAAAGAGGAAGCGGATATCGCTTTCTATGAAGACCGTGCCGGACGCTCCGGTGGACAGGGCCGCTGCGAACAGACAGGAACCCTCGGGCCCGAGGCAGTCAGGCCCAAAACCCTCAAGGCCGCAGGAAAGACCAAAGGAAGATAAGTTTTCGAACACTCTGGCGGATAAGTTCAAGAACTTAAAATAGCAGAGAGACAAAAAAATTAAGGCCGGAAAAGCCGGGCAGTATCGTCAATCGGGCCGCAATATTAAGGGCCAGCCTTCGGCTGACGCCCCGAAGACTTGCGCCCCTCTGCCGACACATACCCGTCTCTCCCGCCCTTTTTAACCTCAAGCCCACGGACAAGACTTATTTGTCTTCTTTTTCTTCTATATCCAGATGGAATTTGTGCAGGAAGCGGTGGTAGACCGGGGCGAACAGCACGCCGACGAATGTCAGGAACGCGACCCCGCTGAATATGGCATAGAGGCCTGAGAAGAGTTTCCCGGACGCAGATTCGATGTGGTCTACCGGGCCCATGCCGGTGAGAATCATTGAGGCGTTCAGGAAAGAATCCAGCCAGGGGAGGTCTCCGGTGATGTGGTATCCCAGCATACCGACGCCAAGCGAGAGCGCAAGGATAAGGAGCGAGAACGCGGCATACAGGAGCTGACGCGCAACGAATTTTTTTCTGGGGAGCAGCGGTCTGGTGCGGTGCTCAAGCATATTGCGCCCGGCTACTGATGAGTGTTTTGGTGCCGAAGGCCGGAATCGAACCGGCACGACCCGAAGGGCCGAGAGATTTTAAGTCTCTTGCGTCTACCTATTCCGCCACTCCGGCACACAAGCAAAAAGGGCCGGGCTTTCAGCTACGCTGACAGCGTATGCCGTGGACTCCGGCCCTTTTCCAAACAGAAATGGAGGCGACGAGCGGATTTGAACCGCTGGATAAAGGTTTTGCAGACCTCTGCCTTACCACTTGGCTACGTCGCCTTATATCAGATAACAAGAAGCCGGAAGTAACCACGAAAACCTGTAGATTTCGTGATCCTTGCCGGCCTTGTTGCTTTATGGAGCGGGTGGCGAGATTTGAACTCGTGACTTCAACCTTGGCAAGGTTGCACTCTACCGCTGAGTTACACCCGCAAACTTTACTAATCAAAAACGAAGCCAGATAATAAATGATTGTTAAGTTTATGTCAAGAGAAAAAATTGCATTTTTTATTCAGGTGTTTGTTTCTTAACCAAAATCGAGGATTTTGCGCGACCTTAAACAAGATAGAATTATATCCGACAATCTGAAAAAGTCAAAGCCGCTGTCTATCCAGGCATTTAGAAAATTATGCCCGCTTTGGACATATTCATTATGCCTATGCTTTAAACATCAGAGTCAATCCAACCGCCCGCTTGGGTTGACGGTTCCCGAAATACAATGCAATAATATGCAATAACCAGTGGCCTGGAGAACAACAAGATGCGTTTAAGTTGCTCATATGACTCAATATATCGAGATGAGAACGTTTGCATGGAGGATTTGCCGGAGCGGTTCCCGAGGAACACAAGGGAGGCGATGGTGAGGTTATGCCCATTTGGAGAAAGGGTACTGGAGATCGGTTTCGGTGACGGAAAAGTATTATATAACCTGAGAGGAAAATTTAAAAACCTGTTCGGGGTAGAGATTTCCGCACAGAGATGCAGCAAGACGCTGGCTGCATTAAAAGAAAAAAACATCCCGGCCGAATGCTTCGTCCAGAGCATCGAGGACGGGCTGAATTTCCCGGCCGGTTTTTTCGACGTAATAATATGGTCCGATGTAATAGAACATGTAATGAACGTCTGGAAAGCCATGGAAGAGGTATCCAGGCTTTTGGCCAAGGGCGGCACTCTCATTACGGCTACACCGAACATGGCGTTTATCGTAAGGCGTTTAAGGCTGATGATGGGCCGGTTTCCGTCTACCTGCGTAAAGGATGAAGGGCTGCGAATTACAAGGGAAGGCGAGCTGTTTGACGGCGGGCATCTGCACTATTTCACGTTCGGTTCTATAGAAAGACTTTATTGGAAATATGGCATCAGGCCGCAGCTTCGGGTGGGGTTTGGGAGGTTCGGGAGGCTGCATAACCTGCATCCATCCCTTCTGTCCGGCGTCGCCTGTGTGGTCGGACAGAAACTATAAAAGCCGGGTAAATCAGGCCTGCTCTTTTTCTTTTATCTGGCGCATCTTTTCAATAAGGTCTTCCTTGTTGATGATGCCCTTCTCTATCAGCAGGTAAGCAAGCGCCTTCGATATAAGGTCGCCCGAGGGCTCCACCCTCTTGACCGCCGGCCCGTCCGCCCGATAAGACTGCCCGGTTGGCGCATCGGCTTGCGACACCGGCTGGCGCACATACGAGTCCTCACGGCCTCCATAGTGTATTATCTCCGGGGCGGCATCGTCCCGGAGCTTCATGTCTATACGGTAATCGCGGCCGCCGTCCTCGCCGCCGTAGAATTTTTTTATCGCCTTCTTTATTGCGGATTCAACTGCAAGGACGCCCTTTATCCGTTTGCCGAGCTTGAAGCTCATCTCGTCGGTAAGCGCAAGGTCGAACGGGTTGCTCATCGCTACTATAAGGACGCCGTTTTCCACCTGAAGCGGCAGGGCCACATACTTCAGAGCCTCCTGCATCGACATCAGCTCCAGCGCCTCCGGCTGCGGCATCATAGAGCTGAAAGGGAGGCATTTCTGCTTGAGCTGCTCTCCGAGGACCCGGGCTATCGAGTCTTCTTCGATAAAACCAAGCTCCACAAGCGCAGAACCGAGCTTGCCGCCCCAGTTCTTCTGGTGGCCCATAGCGGATCGCAACTGGAGCTCGTCGATAAGCCCCTCCTCCATCAGGAGCTCGCCCAGCCTTCTCCTTGGACTCATATAACCTCCGATGTAAAAATCTAATTTTTAGAGATTATCAGGAGAGAATTAAGGTGTCAATCCTAAAATCCTTAACGCTTAAAAACCTTGCAATCCCTTATCCAAATGCTATACTTGGGGCTTTTAATACTTATGGGAGGCCATGCGCATCTTGCCGTCACACAGTTTTCAGGAACTCATTGATATAATGGCGAAACTGAGGAGCCCCGAGGATGGCTGCCCCTGGGACAGGGAACAGACCCGGGACTCTCTCAAGCCGTTCCTCGTGGAGGAGACCTACGAGGTCCTCGAAGCAATCGACGAGCGCGCCCCGGACAAGGTCCGCGAGGAGCTGGGCGACCTGCTGTTCCAGATAGTGTTCCACTCGCAGGTCTCGAAGGAAATGGGCGAGTTCGATATCGACGGCGTAATAGACGGCATCGCCGAGAAGATGATACGCAGGCACCCGCATGTGTTCGGAGACAAGGAACTGAAGACCTCCGAGGCCGTGCTTGTGGACTGGGAGTTGATGAAGAAGAAGGAAAAGTCCTCGGCTGGGCGCAAGTCCATCCTCGAAGGCGTGCCCAAGGAACTGCCCGCCCTCACCCGTGCGCACCGCCTGCAGGAGAGGGCCGCGAGGGTAGGGTTCAACTGGCAGAAGATAGAGGATGTCTCTGCGAAACTCGACGAAGAGGTCGCGGAGTTCAAGCAGACGCTTGCCGCCTCCGACCCGCGCAGGATGGAGGACGAGCTTGGAGATATCTTCTTCGTGCTTGTGAATATCTCGCGGTTTATAGGCGTAAACCCGGAAGACGCGCTTCGCAGGACGATATCCAAGTTCATTTCCCGCTTCCAGTTCGTCGAGGAATCGGCCGCCAGGAGCGGCAGGGAACTCTCGGGAATGACGCTTGAGGAGATGGACTCGCTGTGGTGCGAGGCGAAGCTGCGGGAGGGCCGGCCGTAGGCCGGACACATATAATGCACGCGATACTCCAGACAGAAAAGCTCTCCAAGAGATATAAGGGCCGCTGGGCCGTCCGCGAACTGGACCTCTCGGTCGAGAAAGGCGATATATTCGGCTTTCTGGGCCCGAACGGGGCTGGCAAGACCACGACTATCCGCATGATGTTAGGGCTCATAAGCCCGGACTCCGGCACTTCGTATATCAACGGGACGGACATACAGAAGGACCCGGTCGGCGCGCTCAGGCAAATCGGGGCGATTGTCGAGACCCCCTCTTTTTACGGGTATCTCTCCGGGATAGAAAACCTCGAAATACTCGGCAGGGTTTCGGGCGGGGTTGCGCCCGGCAGAGTCGATGAGGTGCTGGAGATGGTCGGCCTCGCGGGGCGCGGGACCGACAAGGTG
>DASXVI010000282.1:0-2544 GCA_036504315.1 Nitrospirota bacterium | reverse complement strand
CGCCGGTCGCCATGCCTGGGTTTGCCGCGGGATTTATATATACATTCCCGTCAGGGAGGGCCGTGACGGTGTTCGCGCCCTTCAGCACCGCAACCGCGCCCGTCCTGCCCGCAAGCTCCCTCGCGGCGCCGACCCTGTCATTCTGGATTTCCTGAGCCGTCTTGCCAAGCAGTCTGGCCATCTCGCCCGGATGAGGCGTAAGGACTGCCTCCGCCTTTGCCCTTTTAAATACCGAAACATCCGTTGATATTATATTCAGCCCGGCTGCGTCGATAACCATCGGGATTTCAAGTTCCGGGATTAACGCTGATACAAGCCTGCCCGTATCCTCCCCGGTCCCAAGACCCGGGCCTATTGCGGCCGCAGTCTTCTTTTTGCAAAGGCTTAGTATGCCGTCAAGCGCGGCATGGGAGAGCGAGCCGTCCTCCGCCTGAGGCAATCCTGCGCTCATCTCCTCGGTCAGCTTCGCGCCGATTATGCCTATCAGCCCTTCGGCCACGCCTACGGTGACAAGCCCGGCCCCTGAGCGTGTTGCAGCCCTTGCCGTCATGGAAGCGGCCCCGGTCATTCCGGGTGAGCCTGCGAGCACAAACAGGTGGCCGAAGTTACCCTTGTTCGCGTCCGGGAGCCTGCCGGGCAACAGGGATGCGGCATGTTCGGCGGTGACCAGCGTTGCCCTGATACCTGCGTCTTTTACCGCGCTCGCCGGGATGCCGATATCTTCCACGGTTATCTTTCCGGCAAGGCCCGCGCCGGGATAAATATAAAGCCCCAGCTTCGGCAGGCCGAACACTACGGTGGACGATGCCTTTACCGCAACGCCCATAACCTGCCCGTCGTCGGAGTTCACACCGGACGGCATATCCGCCGAAAGCGTTAGCTTTGAATAGTTATTAATTATCTCGATGACGGCCGCGGGCAGCCCGGTTATCCCGTTTGAAAGCCCGGTGCCGAATATCGCGTCCACGACTGCGTGCGCGTGTTTGATATCCGACGACAGCCCGCCAAGTTCGTCCGTTATAACGGCGGCCTCGACGCCCATCCTCCGCGCGATGGAAAGGTTCAGCCCTGCGTCTCCCTTCATCTGGTCCGAGAAGAGCCAGACCTTGACCTTCGCGCCCCAGTTGAACAGATGCCTCGCTGCGACCAGCCCGTCTCCGCCGTTGTTGCCCCTGCCGCAGATTATAACTACCCGCCTGCCGTCCACCCCGTCTAAAGACGACTCGACCTCGTCCGCCAGGGCGTACCCGGCGTTCTCCATCAGCACCGCCCCGGGGATACCGAAATCCTCGATAGCGCGCCGGTCGAGTTCCCTCATCTCAGTGGCAGTCGCAAGCTTCATATATCATCTTCCAGTTTTTTTGTACCGCCGGTTAAAATCGCCTGGCCCACCGCATAACCCGAGTCGTGGCTGAAGCTTATGAATACCTCCCGGACCCCCGTCTCAGCCGCAAGCTCGGCAAGCCTGCCTGTGAGCCTGACGGAGGGTTTGCCGCCTTCGCACCGGACTACCTCGGCGTCGGTCCACTTGACCCCGCCTGAATGCCCGGTCCCGAAAGCCTTCATTACCGCTTCCTTTACCGCGAACCGGCCCGCAAATGACAGCGCGGAGTTCTTCTGGGAGATACAGTAATCTATCTCGCCCTGCGAGAACACCCGGATGCTGAATGCGTCCGGCCACTTCTGGAGGGCCTTCTCTATTCGCTCGACTTTAACCAGGTCAATGCCGACGCCGATTATCATATTATCAGCCTACAAGCTCTTTCATTTCGCGTACCGCCCTCTCGATACCCACGAGGACCGCCCGGGCGATGATGCTGTGGCCGATGTTCAAGTCGTTTATCTCTTTTATCTTCGCGATATTTCTTACATTCTGGTAGTTCAGCCCGTGTCCGGCGTTGACCGTCAGGCCCAGCTTGTGCGCGAGCTTGCAGGCCTCCGCTATCTTTTCGTACTCGTGCATAAACTCTTCGTACGACTTTGCGTCGGCATATCTGCCTGTGTGTATCTCTATCGCGTCCGCGCCCACCCGCTTGGACTCCTTTACCTGGTCGAGGTCGGCATCAATGAACAGGCTGACGAACATCCCGCCGGCCCGGAGGGTCTTAACCGCGTCCGCGACCTTTGCGCTTCCCCTCTTTACATCGAGGCCGCCTTCGGTAGTCAGCTCCTCGCGTTTCTCAGGCACGAGCGTGACCATATTGGGCCGGACATCGAGCGCCATGGATATAATCTCGTCGGATACCGCCATCTCGAGGTTCAGCGGGGTCTTTACCGTCTGTCTGAGTATGCGCAGGTCCCTGTCCTGTATATGCCGCCTGTCCTCGCGAAGGTGTATCGTGATGCCGTCCGCGCCGCCAATCTCCGCGAGCACCGCCGCGTGTACCGGGTCGGGCTCTGCTCCAAACCGCGCCTGGCGCACGGTCGCGACATGGTCTATGTTTACCCCTAATTTGGCCAAAACTCGCAGGCTCCTTCCTAATGACTGAGAACAGAATTAAAACGGGTTGGTCAGATAAGTATTTAAACGGCTAATTATTTTGC
>DASXVI010000281.1:0-2686 GCA_036504315.1 Nitrospirota bacterium | reverse complement strand
ACCAGTCCCTCTGGAAGGGCGGCAAGCCGCTCTTCGCGGGCGACGGCTATGCGGGCCTGTCCCAGATGGCGCTCTACTACATCGGCGGCATACTGAAGCACGCGCGCTCCCTGGCCGCCCTCACCAACCCGACCACTAACTCCTACAAGAGGCTGGTCCCGGGCTTCGAGGCGCCGGTCAACCTCGCCTATTCCGGCCGCAACCGTTCCGCATCCGTCCGCATCCCGATGTACTCGCCGTCCCCGAAGGCCAAGCGCGTAGAGGTCCGTTTCCCGGACCCGTCCTGCAACGGCTACTTGGCCTTCGCGGCCATGCTGATGGCGGGCCTCGACGGTATCGAGAACAAGATAGACCCGGGCCAGCCGCTCGACAAGGATATCTACGAGCTCGGGCCGGAGGAGCTTGCCTCTGTCCCGTCCATGCCGGGTTCGCTTGAGGAAGCCCTCGATTGCCTCGAGGCCGACCACGAGTTCCTGCTCAAGGGCGATGTCTTCACGAAGGACGCGCTCGAGACCTGGATTTCCTACAAGAGGTCAAAAGAAGTCGACGCGCTGAGGCTCAGGCCGCACCCGTACGAGTTCTTCCTCTACTACGACATATAAATCGTTATTCCCTCGGAATACGAAAGCCCCTCTGGAAACGGAGGGGCTTTTTTTATTCTCCGGGTTTCGCGGTATAATTAAATAAAAGGCTCAATGAGTGTCCGCGGGACTGTCTGCGGGCGGCCCGATAACCTTGGGCGGGAGGTATGTATGATAAGGAAGTCTGGAAAAAAAATACTCGTGACCGGCGCGACCGGGAACCAGGGAAGTTCTGTTGCGGACAAGCTCCTGGCGGAAGGTTGGACGCTCCGCGCCCTGACCCGCGACCCGTCGGATGCGAAGGCTAAAGAGCTTTCAGCGAAGGGCGTCGAGGTGGTGAAGGGGGATTATAACGACAGGGCGTCTTTGGACGCCGCGCTTGGCGGCGTATGCGGGGCGTTCGCCGTTTTTACGCCGTTTGAACAGGGTATCGAAGCCGAGATACAGCAGGGCATAAATTTCGCGGATGCGGCGAAGGCCGCAGGTATCAGGCATCTCGTTTACAGCTCCGTAATTGCGGCTAACACGAATACGGGTATCCCGCATTTCGACAGCAAGAACGAGATTGAAAAGCATATTAAATCCATCGGCCTGCCCTGCACCGTACTGAGGCCTGCGTTCTTCATGTACAACTTCGAGTCCGACTTCTATAAAAATGCCATCCTGAACGGTTCGCTGCCTATCGCGATAAAGCCGTACAAGGTACACCAGATGCTTGCGCCGGAGGACATGGCGTTTTTCGTGGCCCTTGCGTTCGACAACCCGAAAGATTACATCGGGAAGGAGTTGGACCTTGCAAGTGACGAAATGACGATGCCGGAGGCCGCGAACTGTTTCAGCCGCGTTATCGGCCGTCCCGTGCAGTACAAGGAAGTGCCGGTCGAGCAGATATCGAAGCACAACGAGGATATGGGCAGGATGTTCGAGTGGTTCAACCGGACGAATTTCAGCGTGGATATCCGGGCGCTGAAGCGGCTGCACCCTGAAATGATGACGCTCGAATGGTATCTTAGAAAGCACGGATGGGCGGAAACCGCCACCAGGTTCGGCCGCAAGGCGGCTTAATCCGGGTCTTCTGAAAAGCACTGAAGCCCCTCAAAATCGAGGGGCTTTTTTATTGGTTTATACGGTATGCAATTATGTTATAATCCGCGCAATACCTGTTGCATACCTACATTTAAGGAGCATTGGTCTTGGAGCAATTCGAGAGCGCGAGGAAGTCGGTCATAGAGCTTGTCGAGCGGTTCGGCAGCAACCTTGAAAGCTACAAGGGCGCCCAGTATAACGAGGCCCGCGTCCGGCAGGAATTTATCGACCCGTTCTTCGAGTCGCTCGGCTGGGACATCCGCAACAAGTCCGGCTGGGCCGAGCAATACAAAGAAGTCATCCACGAAGATTCCGTGAAGGTGGGCATATCCACAAAGGCCCCGGATTACAGCTTCCGCGTCGGCGGCCAGCGCAAATTCTTTCTCGAAGCCAAGAAACCCTCTGTGCATATCAAGGGCGACCCCGCCCCTGCATACCAGCTCCGGCGCTATGCCTGGAGCGCGAAGCTCCAGCTTTCCGTCCTCACCGATTTTGAAGAGTTCGCTATTTACAATACTACAAAGCGTCCAATGACGGGCGATGACCCGAAAGTCGGAAGGGTGCGTTATCTCACGTTTGATATGTACCCGGACTGCTTCAAGGAGATATACGAGATTTTCGCGAAGGAGTCTGTACTCAAGGGCTCGTTCGACAAGTTCGCCGAGTCCTCGCGCGGGAAGCGCGGCACGGGCGAAGTGGACGCCGAGTTTTTGAAGGAGATAGAGGGCTGGCGCGAGCTGCTTGCGAAGGACATCGCGAAGAAGAACTCTGGGCTTGACATCTACGAGATGAACTTCGCCGTCCAGCAGACTATCGACCGGATTATATTCCTGCGCATCGCGGAGGACCGTGGCATAGAGCCGTTCGGCGCGCTCCACTCGCTTGCCAACGGCGCGAATGTATATGCGCGGCTTCTCCAGATATATAACAAGGCCGACGCAAAATACAACAGCGGCCTGTTCGATTTCAAGGCCGATACTCTAAGCCACAAGATAGATATCGACGACAAGGTTTTGAAG
>DASXVI010000280.1:0-6863 GCA_036504315.1 Nitrospirota bacterium | reverse complement strand
CAGAGGATAGGCAAGATATACGAACTTGTGGACGAGGTGGTACTGGCGGGCAGGGAGAGGATCCCGACCCCGAAGGTCAACGCGATACTTGAAAACGCGCTGAAGGGTCAGCCGCCGGGAATACACAAGGGGCACAGGGTCAAGCTGTTCTTCATGGCCCAGGTGGCTGTATCACCGCCGACCTTTGTAGTGTTCTCGAACAGGCCGGAGGGCGTGCACTTCTCGTATGTCAGGTATCTGGAGAACAGGATCCGCTATCTGTACCCGTTTGCCGGTAACCCGATAAGGATATTCCTGAAAAAGAGGGGCAAGGCGAAGGAAGAAGAGGCGGGGGGCTAAGGCCGGATGCCTTTACGGGATAACCGCATTTCAAGGACGGTGTTCTCCGCCTTCAGCCAGTATATGAAGGACGGCGGGTTATACCTCGCCGCCTCCATTTCATTTTTTGCGCTTATCTCGCTGGTCCCGCTTCTCGTCCTCAGCGTTACAGTCTTTGCGGAGGTCGTCGGGAAGTCGGCAAACCTCCAGACTGCGGTGATGAACTACATAACCGCAGTCTACCCGCTCGCGGGACCCGCACTAAAGAGGGAGCTTTTCCGCATAGCGGGCCACGCCGAGGCTGGATGGATAAGCATAATCATATTCCTCTGGCTCTCTTCGGTTGTTTTCGATTCAATCGAATACGCCGTCAATATAATATTCAAGTCGGACAATAGGCGGCGCTATCTCGTCTCGAAGTTGATAGCGCTGGCCCTGGTACTGTTTTCAGGGCTCCTTTTCAGCATTTCTTTCTGGATTACATATATCCCGCAGTTTATTGCGTCTCACCCCAATTACTTCACCTCTACAAACTTATTCAAGCTCATCGAGCACAGCCTGCTCTTCCGGGTCGTTCCGATTATTTTCACAATTCTGTCTTTTACCATAATTTATAAAGTGTTGCCTAAATTCCATGTGCCATTGAAATACGCAGTTTACAGCGGGATTACCGCCGGCCTGCTGTGGGAGGCCGCAAAATACGCCTTTTCATGGTATGTCGGGATTGTTGCGCCGTTCGGGATATACGGCTCCCTGTCTACCATTGTTTTCTTCATGCTCTGGGTATACTATTCGGCGACGATACTCCTTCTTGTAGCCGAGATGCTCCACTCGCTCATGAGCAGAAAAAACAGTTGAAAAAATCATAGCTTACTGATATAAGATTAGAGGTAATGCAACGGGAGAAACACACCTTGAAAAGAGCGGTTTACGTTTTTGGGGCGGCGCCGGATTTCGATAGCATGTACAGGGAGTTTTTTGAGAAGTACGGGTTTGAAATGTGCTTCTCGGCAGACTGCCCGGACACCATCGACGAAGCGAACATGCCGGTGCTCCTCGTCTTCGGGGTAAACCTCGACGAACCCGACGAGGAGGTTTTCTGGTGCGCCCTTGGGAAGGACAGGCGTCTTCCCGTCATCTATATAGACTGCGGCCAGAACTCGCCCGGACTCCGGAAGAAGCGTGAGAGGGCGAGGTATGCCTTCAAGAACGATTTTAAAAAGAAGGAACTGCTCACGGCCCTTAAGGGCTGCTCGGAAATACTCGGCACGAGAGAAAAACTCGAAGTAGTGAAGGGCGAGCTGAAGGTGAAGTCCGCCGAGCTCGCCTATGTCCTCGAAATCGGCAAGGCGCTCGCGTCTTCGATAGAACTCCCAAAAGTGCTCGGCAAGATAATGGACCGCATGAACGTGCTTGTTAATGCGGAGAGCTGGGCCGTATTCCTGATGGACCAGCTTGACAACGAGCTTGCTCTCGAAGCAGCTAAAGGGCTAACGCAGAAAAAGATAAAAGCGTTCAGGATGAAGCTGGACGAAGGGATTGCGGGATGGTGCGCGTCCGATGTGGAGCCGAAGCTCGTCAACAAGGTTTCAACCGAAAAGCGGTTCTTCAAAAAAATAGAAAAGATAGTAGGGGTCAAGGCCAAGTCCGTCATGGCCATTCCCATTGTAGGGAGCGACAACCTGCTTGGCGTTATAGAGCTTGTAAACAAGGCCGACGGCAGAGGGTTCAACCAGTCGGACCTTGACCTTGCGACAAGGCTCGTTGACCAGACGGCTATCGCCATCGAGAGGGCGCAGATGTACCAGAAGATGGCCGACCTGGTAATCACGGACGACCTCACGAAGCTTTTCAATATGAGGTATCTAGAACGCACGCTCGAAATAGAAATTGAACGGGCGCTCAGGTACAACCTCTCCTGTTCCCTTATTTTCATGGATGTGGATTATTTCAAGAAGGTGAACGACAGGCACGGCCACCTTGTGGGAAGCAGGCTTCTGGTAGAGGTCTCGCAGCTTCTCCTGAAGGGCCTTCGCAGGATTGATATAATAGCCCGGTATGGCGGCGACGAGTTTATCATTGTGTTGCCGCAAACCGATGTGGAAGCGGCCAGGATGATTGCGGACAGGCTTAGGATAAGTATAGAGAAGCACACCTTCCTGAAGTCCGAAGGCCTTTCGTTGAAACTGACGGCGAGCTTTGGCATAGCCTGTTTTCCCGAGCACGCCGGAAGCAAGGAAGAGCTTATCAAACTTGCCGACGAGGCGATGTACAGGGTGAAGTACCATACGAGAAACGATGTTTACGTTGTCAATTCTTAGCGGCAAGTTGTAGGAGGCAAGATGGTCCTGGTTAATTACGCCACCAAGGAGATTGTGGCCAAGGTCGTTTATTACGGCCCAGGGCTTTGCGGGAAAACTACCAACCTGCAATTCGTCTATACAAAGCTGAACCCGCGGAAAAGGGGCAAGATGATATCCCTTGCCACGGAGGCGGACAGGACCCTCTTCTTCGATTTCCTGCCGCTTGAACTCGGCGTCGTGCAGGGGTTCAAGGTCAGGTTCCAGCTCTACACGGTCCCGGGCCAGGTGTTCTATTCCGCCACGAGGAAGCTTGTTTTAAAAGGCGCGGATGCGGTCGTATTCGTTGCCGACTCGCAGCAGGATGTATTGGGCAAGAATATCGAGAGCCTCGAAGACATGAGGACGAACCTTTTGGAAAACAACCTCGACCCGGATATAATCCCGATTGTCTTCCAGTATAACAAGTGCGACCTCCCGAACGTGCTCGACCCCGCCGCTATCGGAAAGAAGCTGAATTACAGGAATGCCCCGTGGTTCCAGGCCTGCGCCATAGATGGTACCGGCGTTATGGAAACATTCAAGGAGATAACCAGGCTGCTGCTTGTTGACCTGAAGAAGAAGCATGCCTTCATGGAAAAGGACCTCTCAGGGGAGATACCGGACGAGGTTTTTGCCGGACCAAAGGTGAGGACGAAACCAGGGCCGGTTCCCGCGCCCCCGGAAGAGGTACAAAGCGGCCAGTTCGAAATAGAGCTTGGTTCAGCCATACATGACGGCTCGGAGGAGATAGTCCAGGGTCAGCTCGTCGACGAAATAGAGACCCTTTCCCTCGCGGACTCCGTTCAGGCGGAGAGCTTCTTCGATAATGTCAGGAAGGGCCGCACTCCAGAGGAGGCGCTCCGCAAAGCGGTGAACCTGAAACCCGGGGATGCGGGCTCTATAGACGCATCGATAACCGACGAACAGATGGAGATTGTACGGGAGAACTGGGACAGGTGCGAAAGGGAACTCAGGGCGGAAGAACTGGAGGACGTTGAACTCCTTGAGATCGATGATTTGCGGGATGGCGCCGGATTGGATGCAAAGGCCGTGAAACCGGCTGCCCCGAAGCCTCCTCAACCTGACGATGACGGCATTTACACATTCGAGCAGGCGGTCCTTCCGGGCGATATGACGACAATAATAGACGTGCAGTCACCACAGCCCGCTCCGGCGCCGAAGGCCGCTCCAGTTGCCCCACACGCGCCCCAGCTTTCCCAGCCTGCGCAGCGGCCGCCAATGCCCGGACCAAAAGAGCCGCAGGCGGATCCAAGGCCGTCGGCCCCTATTCCACCGGTCCAGCCAATTGCAAATCCGGCGGCGGCAATGGACTTGTCGCCGATTGCCGCTATACTCAAAAAGATGGACGGTCAACTCTCGGCCCTGAGGGACGAGGTCGCCGAGTTGAAGGCTTCCGCATCGCTGGAAGCCGCACACAAAGGGGAGCCGCAGAGCGTGGATTTGAGCGGGTTGGAAAAACTGCTCAGGGATTCGCTTGAAGGACAGGACAAATTATTACTCTCGGTAATTGAAGCCGTGCGCGACGCGAAGAAGACAAACGCGGAGGCGCACGAGAAAGTTGAGCAGGGCCTCAGGCAACTGCTTGACAGGCTTCGTGAAGACGGCGGCAAGAAGCGCTGGTTTTAGAAAAGGAGATTTCGATGATGGAACCGATAATGTGCCCGTTCTGCGGGGGCGCTGACCTTATAGAAGAAGAAGGTACGGAGATGGAGACCGAGGAAGAATACTGGGTCATCTATCATTGGCGCTGCACGGATTGCGGCGAGACCTTCGATAAGGTAATCACGAGGCCAGCAAGCGAGGCGTTCGAGGATATCGACGAGGAAGAGGACGGCCCGCTCTGGAGCTGATCCGTTGTAATCTTAATAACTCAAGGCCTGCCTGAAAGCCTGCGCACCTTTTCTTCGACTTCTTGCCTGTCCGGGGCATCCGGCGAGTATTCAAGGTACAGGCGGTACTGTCCCGCTGCCTCGGTTGACCTGCCGGCCTTGGCCAGCAATGCCGCATAATTGAAATGGGCGTCCGCATCGTGCGGCGAAAGCTCTAACGCCTCAAGGTATGCCCTCTCGGCATCGTCCATCCTGCCAGCCATAAAATATGCTGAACCCAGGTTCTTGCGGAACTCGGCATTGTACCCTTCCTGTCCCGATGCTTTCTCCAAGGCAGGGATTGCGTCGGCAACCATCTTTCTCTTCAGATAAAAAGTACCCAGCCCGTACCAGGCGTCAGCATAGTCAGGCTTGAGCGCGATCGAGCCTTTCAGAAGTTTTTCGGCTTTCGCGTCCTGACCAAGCTCGTCATATACCGCACCGAGACCCTCCATCAGGAAATAATTATCCGGCTGCAGTTTGAGCGCCGCCTCCATTTCCTCCGCCGCATCAACCAGACGCCCGGCGTTCATGTATTCCTTCCCCAGGTTGAAATGCGCCCTCGGGTTGTTCGGCCTTTTCGATACGGAATCCAGCCAGAGCGCAGCCCCGCTCTGATAGACTGTGTTCCTGTCCAAGGTAAGGGCCATGAACAGCAGCGGTATTGCCGCGAACATTACCAGCCTCGGGCGTGTTCTGTCCGCAAGGCTGCCGAAGATTATGCAGAGGCCGGCGGCAGGGAGGTATACCCTGTGCTCCGCCATGAAATCCGACAGCGGGACGACAGTCTCGACCGAGATTGCAACGAAGAACCAGACGCACAGGAAAGCAAAGAGCCTGTCCACTCTCCAGAGCCGGTAAATGCCGCAAAAGATTATTAGCAGTATCGCCGCCGATACGAAGAACCTCGGGTCGAGCATTGATTGGACCGGCGGGATAAGCTGGTCTATGTTCTGGTTGAACGGCAGCAGCATCTTCAGGATATACTGCGGGATAACGTACACCTCGGTCGCCCAGTGGACGAGTACGCTCCTGCCGACGGAGGCAGGCTCGGTAGGACCTGCGATATAAACCCTGACCGCCGCGAACACCGCCCCGGCTGCAAAAACCGCGGCAAGCGGTTTTATCGGCTTCTTCTCGCCGCGCCTGACCATAAATTCGTATATGAATATTACGACCGGCAGGGTAACCGCATTTTCTTTCGACAGCCCTCCAAGCAAGAGGCATACCGAGGGTACGGCCGCAAGCCACGCCTTGCCGGTTTCGCGGTATGCGAGCCAGGCGTAGAACCCGAGCAGGTAGAAGAAGGTTACAAGCAGGGCCGACCTGCCAACAATGTAAGTTACCGCTTCCGTCTGGAGCGGTTGGAGCGCGAATACCGCCCCGGCAAGAAATGCCGCGAGCGCAGGTCTTGATGTCCTGCCCGAGAGGAGCCGGTACGCGAGCAGGAATACGAGCGTTGTATTGAATATGTGGAGCAGGAGGTTGAACAGGTGGTAGGACAGGGTATCAGGTCCGCTCAGCAGGTAGTTGAGCAGGTAGCTGAGATGCCAGAGGGGACGCCAGCCGGAGAAGCTCTGGGCAACGCTTTTTCCTGTCAGGTAATCGAGTATGCGGGCGGGATTTGTAACGAACGGGTTGTCTATAACCGCATGGTAATCGTCATAGACAAACGGCCCCCGCATCCCGTTTGCGTATGCGAGTATGCAGAGGCCGGCGAGTATTAAGAGAGGCGTATATTTCTTGTTATCAAATTTCATCGTTATTTATAATTGTTAAAATTTTATATTGATAATAATCCAAAATAATCGGGTATTTACTTAATTTTGCAGATAAATTGCAGGCCTGCGTACCCTTGACACCGCAAAATCGTCTGGTATAATAAAGATAAGGAACGAGTTTGCTCATTGAAAATTAAGTGACAAGAAACCCAAGAAAAGGCCGACTTGAAGGTAGTCTATGGGGGGCAAACGAGATGCGCGGATTTGCCGTCTCTTGCCTCCTTTCGAGACGGCGGAAACGGGTGCCGACGAGGCCCCCCATAAACCGGCCTTTTCAGTTAAGGATGCGGGAATTGGGGATAGGGTAATATTGAAGGAATCGAAAAGGGAGGTGAGAATCGACCCTTCTATGAAAACTCCTATCCTCAAGTTCAAGTAGTGAACCCGATACCGCGCCGGTCCACGTTAAACAGGTCATCACATCCGTAGGGTGCGAATCAAAAACCACCTCAAATCGTGTCAGGCTTTAAAGGCAATGCCTTTAAAAACAAAAGTCTGTTAACTGACGGAGAAGACTAAAAAGGGAACCATGG
>DASXVI010000279.1:0-11303 GCA_036504315.1 Nitrospirota bacterium | reverse complement strand
TCTCTCAGGGCAGCCTTATAGAGAAGAATATAACCTTCGATATCGCCCTCAGGCTGAAAAACGCCTTAACCAAGGCCGGGTTCAAGGCGGTGCTCACGAGGACAAAGGATATCGATATGTCGGCCGCCGAGAGGGCTGGCGCCGCAAACCTGGCTAAGGCCGACCTGCTCGTATCGATACACACCAGCGGTTCGCCGGGGGTTGGCATTTATACTATGGATGAGGGGGATTTCGATTCAGAGGGTGCGCCTGACAGGGCCCCGCTGCTTTGGGACGACCAGAACGCCCCATATCTGCCGGATTGCCTGAAGCTCGCCAAGGCGGTAAAGGAATCGGTCGGACGGGTATACGAGGGCGCGGACCCGCAGGTTCACCAGGCGCGGCTTGCCGGTATAGCCGGTGCGGCCATGCCTGCCATAGAAGTGGAAATCGGGAGCCTTTCCGACCAGAAACAGGCCGAACAGCTTGCGGACGATTCGTTCCGCGGCAGGCTTGCGGTAAGGTTGGAAAAGGGGATTGAGTCATTTGCAAGGGGTGGGGAAGTTGAGCCAACGCGTAAAAAATGAAGATGGCGGACGCCTGTGGCCATGGGTTGTCGCGGCTTTCGTGCTTGCGGCAGCGCTGTCTACTGGCGCGTACCTCTTTTTCAAAGACTCCTCCGGGCAAAAGCGGCAGGTAGCCGCCGCATTCCAGCCGGTTACCAGCTTTACCGGCCCGAGGGTTGCAAGAAGCCTTTATTTCCCGGCAGCCGACGGGAAGTACCTTCGCGCCGAGCGCCGCGATGTGCGCGATTCGGCCGACAAGGCCCAGCAGGTGCGCGCGGTGGTGGAGGAGCTTGTCCGCGGGCCGCTGTCCGAGGGGCTGACTCCGTCATTCCCGGCCGCGTCCAGGGTGAAGAGCGTTTTTATCAGCCCGGACGGTACGGCGTACATCAATTTTTCAAGGGAGATACAGCACGAATTTCCCGGCGGGGCATGGACGGAAACTCTTACCATATACTCCCTTACCAATACCCTTGCCGAAGCCTTCCCGGATATACGGCAGGTCCAGATAATGGTCGAGGGGACGGCGATAGACACGCTTGCCGGACATATAGACACCACCCGCCCATTCAGGCCGCGGCCTGCATTAAATAAGGAATAAGCTGGATAAAATGGAAACAGACAAGCCAATCGGGGTATTCGACTCGGGCATCGGCGGCCTAACGGTCCTGCGGGAGATAAAGGTACACCTGCCCAAAGAGAACATCGTTTATTTCGGCGATACCGCCCGTGTGCCTTACGGCATAAAGTCCGCCGAGACCGTGACCAGGTTTTCCCACGAGATAGCGGACTACCTTGTACGCGCGGGCGTCAAGATGCTGGTGGTCGCCTGCAACACCGCCTCTTCCGCCGCACTGACCAGCCTCCGCGCAAAGCTCGACATACCTGTTGTGGGCGTGCTGATGCCCGGCGCGTATGCCGCGACCCGCGCGACGAAGACCGGCAAAATCGGCATTATCGGGACGGAAGGCACGATAAACTCCGGCTCTTATGCGAGGCTGGTTAAGAACATACGGCCGGGTACAGAGGTAATAGGCCAGGCCTGCCCGCTCTTTGTCCCGCTGGTGGAGGAAGGCAGGCTCGCAGGCGAAGTCACGACCCTTGTCGCCAGCGAGTACCTCGCGCCCATGAAGGCCCACGGCGTGGATACGCTTGTTCTCGGCTGCACGCATTACCCACTGCTCAAGGGCGTCATAGGCTCGATAATGGGGCCGGGCGTGAAACTGATAGACTCGGCGCACGAGACCGCGCTCGAAGTCGAGAGGGTGCTTGGGAAGTCCGGTATGATGAACAGCTCGGACGACGAGGCGAGTGTAAGATGCTTCGTGACGGACGCGCCGGAGAGGTTCAAGGCCGTGGGTGAGCAGTTTCTGGAGTTTAATATTCCAGTGGTCGAGAAAGTGCAGCTATAAAATCAAAAACGGGGCATTAAGCCCCGTTTTTCTAATTATATTCTTCCTGTAAACTAATTATCGTCGCCGTCATGCCCGTGTCCATGACCGTGGCCGTGCTCATCGCGTCGGTCGTCCCGATGCTCTTCCCGGCGCTCTTCTCTCCATTCCTTCTTGTGCCTTCTGTTCTCCTTCTTGTACCAGCCCCTGTGCATGCCTTCGTCGTGGTTTGCGACTGCCCAATCCCTGTCCCGCAGGTAGTAATGCCTGCCGTCGTCCATGAATGCATGGTTGCGGTCATAATGCCTGCGGCGGCCGGAGTCATAGTAGAACCAGCCGCTCCTGCCGTCGTCCCAGAACCAGTAGACTGCCGGGCCGGGGGTAATCACTACGGGCGGCGGGGGGAATACGACGCTCACTGAGGGGACCGGCAGGACGATATTGATGCTGCCGGCCTGCGCGGGCAGGGGAGTGAGCGCGAATACGGCACAAATCGCGGATGCCGCCAAAAAGAACCTGACGTTTTTCATAGAATACCTCCTATATTATGTTTAGACGGACGGTGCCAAAAGTCGTTACACTTTATTCTCGGCGCGCGCTCATGTCAATAACCCGCTTTCTTCTCCCAGGCTCAAAACCGTGTACATCCTTGTTCATATCAGAGTTATTTTAATCATATATTTCAGGTACATGAGCGTTCTGTGTCCCTTGACGAAATTGCCCGGTGCGGGGTATATTTTAATAGCAGCAAGTTAAAAACCTTTAACCCCGCCGGTTGGTAAAACGCTTCGGAGGCATTGCAGCATCCGAGTGCTGCGGCAAAAGACGGACCGAGGTCCGTTTTTTGCTGTGAAGGCCGATACTTGGAAAATTAGTTGACTACATTTAAGGTTTTTGATAAACTCTGCCAAAATTAATCGCCCTGCTAAGGGCATGGCTTTGGAAGGGGTGCCTTAAATGGACAGCAAGATTGTCGAAATAAAAAAGAAGCTGGAAGAGCAGAGGCAGGAGCTTCTGAGGGATGCCGGCGAGACTATCAACGCTGGCATAAAGCCGGACAAGGAAAACTACGCCGACCTGACGGACCAGGCAAGCGTCGAATCCGACAGGAGCCTGCTGCTGAGGCTTCGTGGCCGCGAGCAGAGGCTGCTCAAGAAGATAGACGAGGCGGTCAAGAGGATCGAGGACGGCACCTTCGGCGTCTGCGAGTCGTGCGGCGAGAAGATTGGCATAAAGCGCCTTCAGGCCAGGCCTGTCACCACTCTTTGCATAGACTGCAAGACCGCGCAGGAAGAAGAAGAGAAGCTCCGCAAGTAACCTATAAATAGGATACCTATACGAAATGGCCAAAGTCCTAATAGCGTTTTACTCAAGGTCCGGCAATACTGAGAAGATGGCGCATTTCGTAGCGGAAGGCGTAAAGGATGCAGGCTCGGAGCCGGTAGTGAAGCCCATCACAGAGGTCTCGCTGGACGACCTGCTGGACGCGGACGGGATAATAATCGGCTCGCCTACATACTACGGGCTTCCGTCGGCCGAGGTAATAAAGCTCATAAACGACAGCGTCAAGCTCCATGGCAGGCTCGAGGGCAAGGCGGGCGGCGCGTTCTCTTCGGCCGCGAACATCGGCGGCGGCAACGAAACCGTCCTGATGGCCATAATCCAGGCCATGCTCGTGCACGGCATGGTCGTGCAGGGCATCCCGAAGGGCGACCACTACGGCCCGGTATCCATCGGCGCCCCGGACGACCGGGTAACCAAGCAGTGCAGGCAGCTTGGCGAGAGGGTGGCAAAGCTGGCGGGTATGATTACAGGCTGAGGTTTGGGCGAAATTCTTTAAGACAGGTCGGCAAAATGCCGACCTTTTTTGTTTATGGAGGCTCTCATGGAAAAAATCAAACTTGGCCCGCAGACGATACTATACCCGATGCCAACCCTGCTGATTGGCGCAGAGGTCGATGGCAAGCCAAATTTCATGGTGGCCGCGTGGAGCGGCATCGCCTGTTCGACCCCGCCGATGATATCGGTCGCACTCCAGCCCCACCGCCATACGTACAAGGGCTTGAGGGAGCACGGGGTATTTTCCGTGAACGTGCCGCCGGTATCGCTTATGAAAGAAACTGACTACTGCGGCATCCATTCCGGCAAACAGGAGCCCGACAAGACCGCGCTCTGCGGTTTTGAAATATTTTACGGCGAGACGAAGGCCCCGCTCATTTCCCAATGCCATATAAGCATCGAATGTACCGTAGTGACCACGCTCCAGCTCGGCAGCCACGACCTTGTGGTGGGAGAGGTAAAAGAGGTTTATGTCTCGAAGGACGCCCTCGGCCCGGACGGAAATATCGACCCGGTGAAAGTGGACCCGCTTATCTTCTCCGTCCCGGACAGGGCTTACAGGCGGATGGGCGAGGTGGTGGGTAAAGCGTTTAATGCGGGGACTGAACTTAATTAATTACCGCCAACGAGGGGCAATCTGGTATAGTTCTTGCTCTAAAAGCATTCTGCGAGGATTTTATCCCAATACAGGAGCAATTTGATGCACAAGCTGCTTTCCCACATTTATTATGAAGTAAGAAAGCCCGAGATGGACTGGGAAGACATTGGCGGGTTCGACGATGTAAAGTCCATCCTGAAGGAGATGGTCTGCCTCCCGCTTAAGAAAGGCCCAGAACTTGCCGCTATGGGCGTCGGGATACCGACCGGGGTCATGGTCTGGGGTCCGCTAGGCGTCGGCATAACCATGTGCGCCGAGGCCGCCGCCAGGGAAGCCGGGGTGGGCTATGTCTATATCTCCGGCCAGGAGATGCTCGGCAAGCCCGAGGCACTCAAGCGCGCATTCCATGAGGCCCGCCACGAAGCGCCGTGCGTGCTGTTTATTTCCGACACGGAATGGCTCTGCCCGCGTAAGGGCTGCGACTACGAGTTCGAGCCCGGCAATTTTCGGGGCATCCCGCCGACCTTCGCGGACAAGGAGCTTTCCGAGATATTCATACAGGAAATCGACGCCCTCCATGGCGTGCGCGACATAGCCCTGATGGGTTCGTGCTACCGTGTGGACACGGTGGACCAGGCCATCATCAAGGAACACCGCCGCTTCAACCGCAAGGTTTTTATGCACCCGCCGACGGTCGCCGACCGCGAGGGGATGCTGAAGGTATACTTCAAGAAGATGGGCTTCTACGACAAGGTCGAGAAGGATGTGTCCATAGAGTCCCTGTCGGTGTTGACCGAGGGATATGTCGGCTGGGATATCGAATCGCTCTGCAAGAGGGCGGCCCTGACCGCCGTCAAGCTCGGAGACAACGCCCTCGGCGTCAGACACTTTGAAGCTGCCCTTAAAGAAATAGACCCGTGGCTTACCCCCGGGATGACCAAAAAATACTACGATATCCGGGACAGGGACTGCCCGCACCACTACGCTTTTTGACAGCATACCGCCAAGCCAGTGACGGATTTCCGTCTAAGCCGAAGTTTGAGCGAGCCGGTGAAAATTGTGCGTAAACGCTCAGTATTAGTGCTTGATAACCGGCAGTCCGGCGGGGAAGAACAGGCTTGTTTAATATAACTATTTAAATTTACAGGATAATATAAAGCAGTAGGCAGTTAAGTATTTGGCTTGAAAATTGCATCATTAAATTGAGACAGTCTTATGCGCACGTGAACATATCGTGGGCAGGAGGCTGGGGAGGGTAGTAGTGGAAGGCATCCTTCGCGCAGCAAGTTCAGGTTTAAGCAAGGCTGCAAGGGTTTCGGCATTTTTAGCGCTTCTTCTCGCGGCAGTATCGTTCCTCGCGGGATGCGCGACAACGGGTTCTCAGGCTTCGGCAGCCCCGCAGGCTGTTACGGCTGTTGCGGCTTCGGCGGCCGCGATGACTTCCGGCGTCAGAGGAGTTGTAAGCGCCCCGATGGAGGGCGCATATATATTCGTTTATGAAAAAGGCGCGGACCCGCACGGCCCCCCTTTTTCGATGTCCAAGCCTACCGGCCCTGATGGGTCGTTCGAAATGGGCCTCCCGGACGGCGAATATACGGTAGTCGCCCGCAAGCACAAGAGCGGCCAGCCGGGCAGCCCGCTCAGCAAGGACGAAGACCAGAAGAGCATGCCGGTAGATGTGACCGTAAAGGGCGGGCTTATGAAGACCCAGTCCCTTGTAATGGTCACCAAGACCGACGATATAAAATACTTCGACCAGTCCGTCCCGTCCGAGACTTCAATATCGGGCAAGATACTGGACAGCGAAGGCAACCCGATGAAGTCTTTCCGGGTCCATGTTTACACCTATGCACAGATGTCGGAGCGTCCCAAGTATGTATCCAACGCGACCGGCGCTGACGGCAGGTATACCATATACCTCCCCAAAGGGGGCACATACTATCTGGCGGCCAGGGACAATTTTGGCGCGCCGCCCAAGATTGGCGACTTTTTTGGGAGGTTCGACGAAGGGACGATAGACCCTTCGGGAGTTATTTTGCGTACAGGACAGCGGCTCGATAACATTAACATCACGGTCCACAAAGTTTGGTAAATTCTTTGTCGGGAAATTTTGAAAGGAGGAAGTATATGAAGATAATGGGCAGATTCTTCATGCTCGCCTTGGTGGTCGGCATAGTCGTTTACGCCGGCTCGGCTTCGGCAAGCAGGAACCTTTCCATCTACACCGATGCTACTGAAGCGGCAGGTGTGGGTGACAAGGGGCATGGCAAGGGCGTAATCTTCTACGATTACGACAAGGACGGCAACGACGACTTATTCATCTCGAACAAGGGCGGCCATAACGTCCTGTACCACAATGACGGGAACGGCAAGTTCTCGGACCAGACGGTGGCGGCGGGCGTTTATGACACCGGTTTTGCGATGGGTTCCGTCATGGGTGACATGGACGGCGACGGCATAGCCGACCTCTATGTAGCCAAGGGCGGCAGGATAGAGATAGACACCAACCGCGTTTACAGGGGCCTTGGCAACGGCAAGTTTGAAGATGTCACTGCATCGTCCGGCGCAGGCGTCAAGGAGTTCACCTACGGTTCGCTCCTCTGCGACTTTGACCACGACGGCAAGCTCGACCTCTTCCTGTCCAACTACGGCGTAGACAAGAAGAACAGGCTGTTCCATAACGAGTCCACCCCCGGCCATATCGCGTTCCGCGAAGTGACCGACGAGGCCGGCTTGGGCAAGGCCCATGGCTGGAGCTGGTCCGCCACGACGGCCGATGTCAACGAGGACGGCTGGGACGACCTCTATGTATCCCGCGGCCGTTACCCGAGCGGCGAGCCGAACAAGCTGTACCTGAATGTCTCGACCCCGGGCCATATCCGCTTCGCCGACTTCACGAAGGAGTCCGGCACCGCCGGTGACGAGTGGTCGCTCGGCGCCTGCTTCGGCGACTACGACAACGACGGCCATGCTGACCTCTATGTCTCCAACTATGTCGGCGCAAACAAGCTCTACAAGGGCGACGGCACCGGGCACTTCACCGAGGTAACCCACCTCGCGAAGCTCGACGACAAGCCGGATCACTGGGGCAAGGGCCCGACCTGGGGCGATGTCAACAACGACGGCTACCTCGACCTCTATGAAGGCGACTGCAAGTTCGCCAACCAGCTCTATATAAATAACGGCGATGGTTCGTTCACGAACGCGACCGAGCAGAACCCCTGCGTAAAGCTCGAAACCGTCCGCACCAAGGGCACCGCGCTTGCCGACTATGACAACGACGGCGACCTCGACCTCTATGTCATCAACTGGGCAGTGTCCAACACGCTGGCCAAGAACGAGACCAACAACAAGAACTGGCTCGAAGTCGACTGCAAGGGCACCGTCTCCAACAAGGACGCGGTCAGCACGAAGGTCCGCGTATACGATGCCGGCCATATAGGCGACAAGAAGCACTTCAAAGGCCTCAGGTTCGTCCAGACGGCCACCGGCTTCTGCTCGCAGAACCCGCTCACAGCCCACTTCGGCGTGGACGGCACCAAGTCCTACGATGTCGAGGCGGTGTTCCCGAGCGGCCTCATCGCCTATTCTCTCAATGTCAAGGCGGCCCAGAAGTTGAAGATGACCGAGCCGGTCTCTCTCGCGCAGCAGAAGGAGCTTTACCCGCTCGCGATAGCCGACGCCGGTCAGCGCTTCCCGCTTTCATTCGCCGTTGCAGCCCCGATGAACCCGGGCGTCAGCGATGTGATGAACGCCCGCGCTTCCAGATAGTAACAAATAAATAATGTGCATGAAGGCCGTCCGGTTTTCCGGGCGGCCTTTTTTTATTTCACTAATGGCAGGGTTTTTGTATAATCATCCCTATATAATAATTCTCAGGGAGGATTTCCCCATGTCTCTTTTCAGGACCGTTATTTATTCGACCGTTCTGCTCATTATGTTAAGCGTCCCGGCCTTCGCGGCGGGACCGGCCCCGACCGCGGCTAATGCAAACAAAGTCGGACGGGTAGAGGGCAAGGTTGTATACAAGGAGCTTCCCGTGGAGGGCGCGCAAGTTTTCGCGTACTCTGAGCCGGTCGGGCTGTTTAATAAAGAACCTGCCGTAAAGCCGTTTATTACCGGCGCGGACGGGGCGTTCTCCATAGAGCTTCCCAAGGGGCAGTTCTACATAGCGGCGGCGAAGAGGCTCAAGGACGGCAAAGGCCAGCTTGCGCCGGGCGACCTCTACTCCTTTTATGGTGCAAACCCCATGGTGGTGGACCCGGCACGCCCGGTAAGGCTCACCTTGAACATGGTTGAAAAGCCGGAACAGAAAGCGGACTCCCCGTCGGGCGACGACAAGTGCGCGATAGAGGGCACGGTCACAGTATACGGCCAGCCGATGGACGGCGTGGTGGTGTTTGTATACCTCGACCCGAACAGCGCGTTCCGGGGCCTGGGTTATTACATGACGCCGCCGACAGGCGTGGACGGGCAGTTCAAGATGCGGATGAACGAGGGGACTTATTATCTTGTGGCCCGCAAAAGGATGAACCGGGAGCTTTCCGGCCCGCTGCACGATGGAGATTTCTTCGGCTACCTGGATGTGAACCCGGTCGTTATGCACAGCGGCAAACTGGTGCATCTTGAGATTCCCGTGGTCAAGAAGATAGAGCGCGCGTCGCCCGGAGGGCAGGGCAGGACTCTCGCCGCCGGGGTGATAAAGGATAAGGACGGGAAGCCCGCGCAAGGGATGTACGCCTGCCTGTACAAGAACGAGTCGATGACGGACAGGCCGTTTATTATATCGAAGCCGACAGGCTCCGACGGCAGATACGCTATCGAGCTGCCAATCGGCGGCACATATTATCTGGGCGCGAGGAGCGTTATCGGTGGGCCGATGGAGCCGGGCCAGTTTTTCGGGCGATACGGCGGTTCGGCGGACCACTCCGTGACGGTGGACACAGGCAAGGGCTACGACGGCCTTGATATAACAGTAGACAAGATACCGGAATAGAAATGAAGAAAACCGCCATTGCCGCACTGCTCCTTATGACCGGATTAGTCTCATCCAGTGCGCAGGCATGGGCGGCGGGCTTTTCATACAAAGACGGCGAACAGGTCAAGGCCGGGACGGTCTGGTCCGGAGTGGTGAATATAGAGGGCATTATAACCGTGCCGGACGGCGTGACGCTTTCGGTTGAGCCGGGGACGAGGGTTGCCTTTGCCCCGTCGGAGCGGCAGCTCAAGGATAAAGACACCTCCGAGGTGCTTATCCCAGGAAGCGGGATAAGGGTCGAGGGCTGCATACTGGCCAAGGGCGAAAAAGCCAGGCCGATACTTTTTACCTCCGCAAAAGATGCTCCCGCGCCGGGCGACTGGGGCTGCATATTCTTCGACCACTCAACGGGCAGTGTTTTCTCGCGGTGCCGGTTCGAGTACTCCACCTATACAGTCCATGCGCATTTCTCGCAGTTTGATATAACCCGGTCGATCATTACAAAGAATGAGGACGGAAGCAGAATAGGCCTGTCCAAGGCGACAATAGACCACTGCGAGATAACCGACAACACGGGCAAGGGACTGAACTTCCGCCAGAGCAGGCTTACGATAAAGAACTGCAATATCACACGCAATTACGAGGGTATATTCCTCCAGGAAAAAGACACCCAGAGCGTTATAGAGGACAACAATATTTTCGGCAACAAGAGCATGGATTTGACTTTGGGCGAGTTCCATGCGGACGACATCGCGCTCAAAGGCAACTGGTGGGGAACGGCGGATAAATCCGCGATTGCCGCAAAGGTGCACGACAAAGAAGACGACCCAGGCATAGGCAGGTCATCTATAGAACCCGCGGCATCTCAAGTAATAGGTGCGGGCGTGGACGGCTTGGCGGCCTCCGTTGTCTGGAAATTCAAGACCGGCGGGTTTGTGGATTGCAGTCCGGCCGTCTCCGGCGGGCTGGTCTATTTCGGCTCATGGGACAAAAAGTTCTACGCGCTCAAGGCCGCCACCGGAGAGCTTGTCTGGAGCTTCGAGACGGGCGACTGCGTGGACTCCTCGCCCGCCGCTAATAGAGGCAGGGTCTTTTTCGGCTCGTGGGACAGGAACCTGTACTGCCTCGATGCGAGGACCGGAAAGGAAATCTGGACATTCCAGATGCCGCCGTCCAACTTCGACGACCACCGGCAGGCCTCGCCTGCAATTGGGAATGGGCGCTTGTATATGGGCGGGTTCAACGGGAGGCTGTATTCCATAGGACTCGCGGACGGCAAGGCCTGGTGGGAAACCGGTACAGGCGGGCCTGTCAGGAGCAGGGCGGTTTTATTTGCTAATCCCGGCAGTGAGGGGGTTGTCTCCGGAAACGAAGAAGGGAATATTACAGCATTGGATTATAACTGTAATAAGCTGTGGCAGTTTGAAACAGGCTCCGCCGTTAATTCATCCCCGGCAATAGATGGAACGCGGATAATATTCGGGTGCAGAAACGGGAACCTGTACTGCCTGAACGCGGCGGATGGCAAGGAATTTTGGAGATACCCGACAAACAACAGGATAGAGTATTCATCCCCGCTTGTAGCTATGGGGCTTATAACAATCGGCGACTGCTCCGGCACGCTCCATGCGGTAGATAGGGAAACCGGCAAGGCCGTCTGGAAGTACACAGGCGGGGGTGGCATATATTCGTCACCCCAGCTTGCTGGGACGCGCATAATTTACGGGGACAACGCCGGGAATGTATACTGCCTCGACCCTAAAACCGGCGAGCCTCTAGGTAAATTCAAGGCCGGAGACGCCGTTCAGGGGATTTCCGCAGTTTGTGACGGCCGGATATACGCAGGCTCCAGAGACGGCTTTCTGTACGCCATAACCTTCGGCGAATAATATATTTGTTGGTATGTTTTTTGCATCCTCTCTATTGCGGAGGCAGGACGGTATATTACTTAGCCC
>DASXVI010000278.1:0-1746 GCA_036504315.1 Nitrospirota bacterium | reverse complement strand
GCGATGGTCCTGACCGAGTCCCGCGCGATGGCCAGTTATTACGAGGAGGTCGCGAATCTGTCCGGCCAGCCTAAGCTTGCATCCAACTGGGTGATGGGCGATGTCATGCGCGAGCTTAAGAACGCCGGGGCCGAGATAGAGGACTGCCCGCTTTCGCCCGAGCGGCTCGCCGGGATGATAAAGATGATTGACTCCGGCGTGATATCCGGCAAGATTGCCAAGACGGTGTTCGAGGAGATATACAGCTCCGGCAAGGACGCGGAGACGGTCGTCAAGGAAAAGGGCCTCGTCCAGATTTCGGATTCGTCCGCTATCGAGAAGGTTATAGACGAGGTAATAGCGGCCAACCCGGCCAATGTCGAGGCCTACCGCTCAGGCAAGGTCGCGCTGTTAGGTTTCTTCATAGGCCAGGTGATGAAGGCGTCCGGCGGCAAGGCCAACCCCGGCATGGTAAACGAGATACTCAAAAGAAAGCTCTCTTAAGTAAATTTCACCGAGACGAGGTACGCATATGGAATTCAAGGTAAAGGCTGGGGGCATCCTGAAGGAAAAAACGGACGCGGCGGTAATCTTCGCGTTCGAGGGCGATAAGCTTAACGGTATACTGGCGGAGGCCGACAAGGCTCTCGGCGGCGTGATATCGGAGGCGATAAAGTCCGGCGAGTTCTCCGGCAAGCGCGACCAGGCGGTATGCTTCAATACCATAGGCGCGGGCGGGATTGTCCCCAAAAGGATAATCGCGGCGGGACTCGGCAAAAAGGACGGCTTCAAGGCCGACAACCTTATGCGCGCCGCCGGAAGCGCGTCGAAGCTGGCGAGGAAGCTGTCCCTGAAGGACATCGCCGTAATGTCCGACCCGGTGGGTAAGCTTTCGGCCGCGCAGGCCGCAGACCTCATCACGCAGGGAGCGTCCCTTTCCCTATATACCTTCGACAAATTCAAAGCTCCCGACCCGGACAAGAAGGAGATAAAAAAGATTACCCTCGTGGTCTCCGACAAGGCTTTGGAGACGCAGGCAAAAGAAGGGCTGGCGTCGGGGCTCGCGCTCTCGGAGGCGGTGCTGTTCACCCGCGACATGGTAAACGCGCCTGCCAACAAGATGACCCCTGCGGATGTGGCCGAACAGGCCAAGAAGACCTCGAAGGCGTTCGGACTGAAACTGAAAGTGCTGGACGAGAAGGACTGCGCAAAACTGGGGATGGGTTCGTTCCTGGGCGTGGCGCAGGGCTCGGAGCAGCCCGCGAAGTTCATCGTCCTCGAATATAAGGGCGGCAAGAAGGCGGACAAGCCGGTCGTCATAGTCGGCAAGGCCATCACATTCGATTCGGGCGGGATTTCGCTGAAGCCGACCGAAGGCATGGAGAAGATGAAGTATGACATGGCGGGAGGCGCGGCGGTTATCGGCGCGGTCCGCGCAGCGGCGGCGTTAAAGCTCCCGGTCAACCTCGTCTGCATCGTACCGGCCTGCGAGAACCTCCCTTCCGGCAGGGCCGCAAAGCCCGGAGATGTCCTGACCGCCATGAACGGCAAGACCATCGAGATAATCTCTACCGACGCAGAAGGCAGGCTGGTGCTTGCGGACGCGCTCGTGTACGCCTATAAGAATTACGACCCGAAGGCGGTAATAGATATCGCCACCCTGACCGGCGCATGCGTCATCGCGCTCGGCGACCTTGCCATCGGCCTGATGTCCACCGACGACAAACTGGCAAAGGACGTGTTAAAGGCCGGTGACGCCGTCCAGGA